>JAZNQU010000060.1:0-2913 GCA_045590315.1 Eubacteriales bacterium | reverse complement strand
CCACCGTGCTTGCCACAAGGTTAATTATAGGAAACGGCTCTGTCAATCCAACGATAAAACCGCCGCCTGCTTCCTTAAATGCCGCACCTGCCGCAAGCTTTCCCTCTTCGTCCTCGTATTCACCCCACGTGTGTCTTATTACGTTTGCCACAAAACGCGCAAGTTCAGCCATTACACTAACAGTCACAAGTGAAGCAACCGCAGCGCCCAGGCCTTTCCACGCTTTAACCTTACGCGCCTTTGACGATTCGGTATTGCCGGCGATTCGTGCGCGTTTGATTTCGCACGCAAGTCTGATTCCTTGTTCATACAAAGTATTAAGAGTTGAATACGCCTGAGACTTAAAGAGAGTAAACAAGTCAAATTTACCGCTTTTATCCCTCATAATACGCGGTCTCTGCAAAGGAGTATTGTTCGGCTGCGTTTTTTCAATAGCGTCGTTGAACACTTCTGCAACAAGCTTGTAGAACTTGTCGGCATTTTGTTTCCGAAGCTCCTTGTTTTCTCTTAATATTTTGTATTCCGCGGCCTGCCATATCTTCTGCGCAGTCCATACGTCCACGTACGTCATCCAGTCAAGCACCCTGCTTGAAAGCGCTCTGTCGATAGTCTTTGACGCCACGTTTCTGCCTATTTCCACCGTTATATCTCCGAGTTGCTGAGACGTATACCCTCTCGCTCTCCAACGCAACAGCGGCGTGTATTTGTTTATAAGCTCTATTCTCCTTGCCGCCTCATGCTTGTTTGCCGCAAACTTATGTAAATATGCAGCTACAGCATTTTCATAACCGACAATAGGGCTTGCAGACATAAGGCCTGTAAGCTGTACAAAGAACGAGGATATATTAAGCGCAATCTGCGTTCTTGCATATCCACTCTTTATTCTGTTTGCAATACCAAACGGGTCGCTGTTGGCGCCGGCGCCTGCCGTGTCCTGCAAAAACTGCTGAATCTGATCGTTGGCCGAGCTTCCGAGCTGATTGGTAATATGTTCTCTTACAGATCCCTCGTGTATAACGTTCTCTCTTTTCAGCTCCTCCATCATCATCTTGCGCTGTTTTTTATTTTTAATCTTGCCAAGTCCTATTTTTGCTGCCATTTTGTTGATATTTTCAAAATCATAACGTATAGCCTTTGCATTGTAAAGCTTCTTGAAATTGCTCATAGGCACAGCAAGACCTGAATACCTCGCCGTAGATCTGATGCTTCTTTCAAGCACGTGCGTCGAGCCGAGAAGCAATAAAGGAGCACCTGCATCTTCCTTTCTTTCCTTAAGGTTATCAAACTCGTGAGACGGCAGACCGTTTTGCGCAATATACGAATAATCGCGTGAAACAAAATCCTTGTTGGAATACATAGGATAATAATTCTTCATAAGCGCTATCATATATCCTCTGAGCTTCATAGAAGTTTTGTTTATCGCTTCAGCGTTCATTCCCTTAAAATATGATTCCTGCACTTCAAGATATTTTTTCTCTTTTGCCGTCAGATGTTCTTCGCCCAGCTCCTCAATTTCCTTTTTCGTGAGTTTTAAAGTTGCCGCGCCCTGCCATTCGTTCTTGCCCTTGAGATAAGAGTCAATCGTTTGTACGTAAATACCTCTCTGCCTTATACGGTCGGCATTGCCTTTGCATCTTGCGTTTAAAACAAGCGCAATAAGCTGATCGTGAGTTATGTATACGCTCTTTCCTTTTTCATCTTTTCCGATCTCAACCTTATTCTTTCGCGAATTAAGCCCCTCGATAAATTTTCTGTCTTCGGCAAACTCGCTGAACATAGCATCGGCTTCAAGTATGTATCGTTGCATTCCTCTCTGGCCTTCCTTGAGCGCAAGGAAAAGCCGGTAAAGGGCACTGTTCTCGTCAGCTCCGGTCGCACGGAGTATAAGGTTTTCTGGAGTAAAAACAAGTCCTGCATACTTATTGCCAACCCTTCCGCCGAAAGAGGTCGCGTCAATAAAAAGACCGTTTTCGATTATCTGCATTTCCTCAAGCGCTATCTGCGAAAGCTTTTTATGCTCAAGCTCGCCGATAAGCTTGTTTGAATACTTGTATTCATGCTCTATCGCCCTTAAAACGTCAAGAAGCTTCCGCGCGTCAGCGGGGTCAAGCTCGTCAACGTGCTGTTTTTCAAGATCGTCTATATACCCGTCTATTCGCTCGTCAACGTATTCGGGATTAAGCTCCTGCAAATTTCTGTAAACCGTTTTAAGAACCGAAAGTCCTGCCTTTTCGCCCTTTTTAACATTAACCCTGTTCAGATCAACTTCAGTAATACCAAGCTTCTTAAATTCGTCAAGCGCCTTATCCTTAATATCCTGCGGAATTTTCTTGCCGTTCAAAAGGCGTTTTGCAACGTTTAACAACTTCTGTTTCGTATTACGGTCCACTATTTTAATCAGCGCAGCATTTTCTTCAGTCAGCCTGTCGTTGTCTCTCATAAGTTCAAGCCTGCTGCGCGTACGGTGCTTTTCAACAGACCTCATTACAAGTTCTTTAAGTCCTGCGTTCTCTGTAATAAGTTTTCTCACTACGTGCTTTTCTACTGGCATAAAGCGGCTGTTTTGTGAAGGAATATACTTTTCACCGGATACAAGCTTTATGAGATCATTTGCAAGTGACGTAATATATATGTCAAGCTCATACGAATATGTACCCTTCTTAAGCTTGAACTCTCTTCCCACCGCTGCACGTGAAGCCTGCAGGCACCCGTCAACGAATTTGTTAAGCGCATTTTGGTTAGAAAGATCTTTTTTGTAATCTCCAAGCCAAGTGCGCAAGGTTTTCAAATCTCTGACGCTCACGCCCGTTTTGGAAGCAACGTCACGAATTAAGCTGTCGGAAATCACAGCACCTGTATTACGTGCAGAAGCCTCTTTAGCAACCTCGGCAAGCTTCCCGGACTCAAAAACAC
>JAZNQU010000059.1:0-3005 GCA_045590315.1 Eubacteriales bacterium | reverse complement strand
CGTTACAAGCGAGCCTGTGGTGAATTTGTCGGTCTGTTCAAGCGAAAGCCCCATTACCTTTTTAAAGACGTCGTTACGCAGGTCGTTTCCCAATCTCTGCGCGGCGTTTGAGGCGAATATCGCGGTGCCGATACCGAAAATACCGCCAAGTATGGCGAGAGTCAGCATAAGTCCGCCAATTCTCAGTATATAGCCGACGCCAAATCCGCCGATAATACCGTTGTCGACGATCTGTGTCATCAGTTTTGGCTGCATCAGGTCCATTGCCACTTCGCCGATCATAAACAGCGGCGCAAGTATGGCAAAATACCAGTACGGTTTAAGATACTTTGCGAGTTTCATAGCAGATTCCTTTCAGGAAATATTTAAGCATTCTTACTAATTATATTTATTTTAACTGTTTAAGTCAATAGAAACGCCCGTAAATTCACATAAAAATCAAAAAGAGGATGTTTGCTTACATCCTCTTTTATTTTCTCACTACCTCATTTTCGAGAAGTCTCTTCAAAAGCTCACGCGCCAAAGGACGTATTTCCTCACCGCTGAGATTTTGCTGTCTGCCTGCCGCGATAAAGCCTTTTATTCCGGAGCAGATAAAATCACGGGTCATCGAAAGCGGATAGCGCGGATTCAGTCTGTCCTTATCTTTTTCTATCTTTTCACCTATCGCGTCATCTATTATCTTAAAATACATATAATTTAGCGTAGGGCTCTCGCTCGATTTTGTATGAGAGAAAAATTCATAGAAATTATAATATGTGTTAAGAATACAATCAAGTATGTTGAGATAATCGCACACTATATCTCCCCCCTGATTATTTTCGTTTTGCAGACGCAAATAATCTTCTTTTGCACGCACAAGCATATCTTCGAATATATCGCTTGCCAATTCAGATTTATCGGAATAATGAGTATAAAAGGTTATACGGCTCGTCTGAGCCTCTTCGCAAAGCTCCTTGACCGTTATCTCTTCAAAGCTTTTACTTGAAAGCATTTTTATAAGCGTCTGCTTAATGTTGTTCCTTGTTTTTACAATTCTCTTATCCATAGGCATTATTTTATAACATTTGTACTGTTATTTGAACACTTTCTTCGGTTTGTTATTGCAAATATGAGCGATATTATATATAATGATTTATGTGTAGTGGAAGCATTTGCTACCACTATTGTATCACAAAGCTTGAAAAAAAGCAAGTGAGTGGTTAAATTCTTGTTTTTAAGATAAAACCGAAGAAAGGAGCTCATACATGGGCAAGTATATAATCAGCTGTTGTTCAACGGTGGATTTGACAGAAGAGCAGCTCAAAAGCCGCGACATCAAACACGTCTGCTTCCATTTTTCAATAGACGGAAAGGAATATTTTGACGATCTCGGCAAATCTGTTCCCTTTGACGTGTTCTACAAGGCTATGGCAAACGGTGCAGAAACTAAAACGTCACAGGTAAACGTTGACGAATTTACACAGTTCTTTTCAAAGTATCTTGAAAAAGGCTACGATATTATGCATGTAGCTATTTCCTCGGGTATTTCGGGAACGTTCAACTCTGCTACAATTGCAAGAAACGAGCTTCTTGAAAAATATCCCGACAGAAACATATACATCGTTGACTCTCTTGCTGCCTCCGGCGGTCAGGGCTTGCTTGTTGATAAGCTTGCCGACCTTCGTGACGCAGGTCTTACAATCGACGAGCTTTACGACTGGGTGCGCGCTCACAAGCTTGAGCTTCACCATTGGTTCTTCTCTACCGACCTTACTTTCTTCGTAAAGGGCGGAAGAATCACCAAGGCATCCGGCTGGTTTGGTACAATTTTGAAAATTTGTCCCCTTCTTAATGTCGACAAGAACGGTAAGCTTATTCCCCGCGAAAAGATACGCACCAAGCAGAAGGTCATTAAGGCTATTGCACAAAAGATGGAGCTTCATGCAAAAGACGGTCTCGAATACGCTGACAAGTGCTTTATGACTCATTCGGGCTGCTACGAGGATGCTCGTGCCGTTGCGGACATTATTGAATCAAAGTTCAAGCAGTTAAAAGGCAACGTTGTAATAAACTCTATCGGTACTACTATAGGAAGCCATACAGGACCCGGTACCGTTGCGCTCTTCTTCTGGGGCGACAAGCGCGAAGACTAAAATAACGACGTTATAATAAAAATACATCTCGGACGCGGTACATCCGCGTCCTTGACTGTGTTTTAACCCATTAAACTACATTATTTCCCCTCGGCAATTTGGAGATTTATAATGAATATTACCGATATCAAAGTAATTGACGCGCGCATGATGCATCGTATGATAGCAAACTCTGCCGCAACTATCGAAAACAACTGTACAAAGCTTAATGACCTCAACGTATTTCCCGTTCCCGACGGCGATACGGGAAGCAATATGGCGCTTACTGTAAGCGCTGCAGCGCACGAGCTTGCAAAAGGCTCTCGAGCAACAGCAGGTGAGGTTGCAGATGTTTCTGCAAAGGCAATGCTTCGCGGTGCCCGCGGAAACTCAGGCGTTATCACAAGCCTTCTTTTCAGGGGTATCGCTGTAGAGTTAAGCGGACTTGACACGTGTGATGCCGAAGCACTTTCCAAGGCGCTTCAATCCGGTGTTGCCGCCGCTTACAAGGCTGTGGCAAATCCTGCGGAAGGTACGATACTCACAGTTTCAAGGCTTGCTGCAGACGCTGCTGTAAAAGCAGCTGATACAGGCTCTGTCCTCTCAGTTATTGACGCAGCTATAGAAGCGGCAAAGATAGCTCTTGAACAGGCTGAGGCGTCATTGAAGGAGGCAGGAAAGGATATAAGGAATGAGGCCGTTGTTCTCGGATCGGACGGTTTCTTCCCGTTCGATGACACGGTGACTCTTGCAGCAGAATATGGTGTCAAGGCTATCGTACAGCCGGGTGGCAGTGTCCGTGACGAAGACTCTGTGAAGAAAGCTGACGAATATGGCATCACAATGCTCTGCACGGGAATGAGACATTTCAAGCATTAGAATAATACGGAG
>JAZNQU010000058.1:0-4062 GCA_045590315.1 Eubacteriales bacterium | reverse complement strand
CGAAGTGGCAATGGACCTGATGCAGCCAAAACTGATGACGCAGATCGTCGATAAAGGTATTATCGGCGGACTTGGAGTCGGCTATATACTGCGCACCGGTGGGCTTATGCTGACGCTTGCCATACTCGGCGGTATTTTCGGTATAGGTACTGCTATATTCGCCTCAAACGCCGCGCAGAGATTCGGAAACGACCTGCGTAACGACGTCTTTAAAAAGGTAATGGGGCTTTCGCTTGAACAGACCGACAAATTCACCACAGGCTCGCTTGTAACGAGGCTGACAAATGATATAAATATTATCCAAGACCTTGTCGCTATGGCGCTTCGTATGTTCGTACGTTCGCCTATGATGTTTTTGGGCGGTATCGTTATGTGCCTGTCGCTTGATGTAAACTTTGGACGAGTACTCTTGATTTCACTGCCTTTGCAGATTGTTCTCATAGTTATAATGCTTCGCGTAGCAGCTCCGCTGTTTTCAAAGGTACAGACAAAGCTTGACAAGGTAAATTCGGTTGTACAGGAAAATGTAACGGGCGCGAGAGTTGTTAAGGCATACGGCAGAGAAGAATACGAGATAGATCGCTTCGGTGCTGCAAACACCGATCTTCGTAACGTAAACCTCAAGGTACAGAGGATCATGGCGATGATAGCCCCCGTTATGATGCTTATAATGAACGGCTCGGTCATAGCTATTATATACATAGGCGGACTCGAGGTTGAAAACAACGGTATGATGCCTGGTGCCGTAATGGGTGCGATAACGTATATCACACAGATACTTATGTCGCTTATGATGGTAAGCATGATGTTCCAGACGATATCGAGGGCTGCAGCATCTGCAAAGCGTGTAATTGAAGTCCTTGAGTCTGACGCAGTTATCTGCGACGGAGATTATAAGCCCGATGGTGACGAGAAAAAGACTGCCGGAAGCGTGGAAATGAAAAACGTAAGCTTCCGCTATCCCGGTACAAAGGGCAGACCGGTGCTTGATAATATAAATTTAAAGGTAGAACCGGGCGAATTCGTGGCACTTATAGGTGCAACGGGAAGCGGAAAGAGCTCGCTTGTTAACCTTATCACCCGTTTTTACGATGCAAACGAGGGTGAAGTTCTCGTTGACGGCGTCAACGTAAAGGACTATGACCTACATGACTTAAGAGCAAAAATCGCATTCGTGCTTCAGAAGAGCGAGCTCTTCTCGGGCACAGTTGCAGAAAACATCCGCTGGGGACGCGAGGACGCGACTATCGAAGAGGTTATCGAAGCCGCAAAAATTGCCCAGGCTGACGATTTCATCTGTGGCTTTAACAACGGATACGACACAATGATAGCTGAAAAGGGCGCGTCTCTTTCGGGCGGTCAGAAGCAGAGGCTTGCAATAGCCCGTGCGCTTATCCGAAAGCCCGAAATACTCATATTTGACGACAGCACCTCGGCGCTCGACCTTGCAACCGAAGCAAGGCTTCGCGCTTCGCTTGCCGAAAATATGAAGGACACCACGATAATAATGATAGCTCAGAGAATTGCAAGTATCAAGAACGCCGACAGGATCGCTGTTATCGAAAACGGTGTAATTACGGCATTTGCTCCTCACGATGAGCTTATGAAGACAAGTGAAGCATACAGAGATATCTATTCTTCACAGCAGAAGATGGGAGGCGAAAACAATGGCTGATAATAAAAATCAGAATGCTCCCATGATAAATATGAGACCCGGCGGTCCCGGTGGCCCCGGTCCGGGTGGTCCCGGACGCGGCGGACCTATGGCGGGAAGAGTCGGAATGGAAAAACCGAAGAACACCAAAGCAACAATAGTCCGCATAATCAAATATATCGGCAAAAGCAAATATATGGTGCTTGCACTTCTTACAATGGTAATACTTACTGCCGGTGTAAACCTCGCAGGACCGACTTTGCAGGCAAACGCGATCGACTCTATTACCATTGACCCAGCGCTTGGCAAGCTTCACGTTGATTTTGAGGCGTTGATTCAAACGCTCATTACAATGGGAGTGCTTTACGTTATAGCGTCGGCGGCGACAATGCTACAGGGCGTGCTCGCATCAAAGCTTTCGCAGAGCACAGTCCATAATATGAGAAACGATCTTTTCCGTAAGATCTCATATCTGCCGATAAAATACACGGATACGCACAAGCACGGCGACATAATGAGCCGTATGACAAATGACGTTGAAAACATTTCAAACACGGTATCACAGTCGATAGCATCGCTTTTCTCAAGCGTTATAACCATCATCGGTGCATTCGTGCTGATGCTTGGCTACAGCCCGATACTTACACTCGTTGCAATGGTGTCTATACCGCTGACGATTTTTGCTTCAAATTTGCTTGTTAAGCATATGAGAAAGTATTTTTCAACCCAGTCAAGACTTCTCGGTGCGCTTAACGGACATATTGAAGAAATGGTAACGGGATATAAGACCGTAATGGCATTCGGTAAAGAAAAAAGCGCTATAGACGGTTTTGAGAAGCTTGCTCACGATTACAGAAAAATATCTATCAAGGCAAATATCTGGGGTTCTATCATGGGACCTGTTATGAACATTATCGGTAACTTTTCATACCTGCTCTTAGCGGCTGTGGGCGGATATATGATAGCTGTACAGGATCCAAACGGCGTAAACGTACTCACCATCGGCGCAATTCAGGCGGTGCTTGGCTATTCCAAGCAGTTCACACGTCCTATAAATGAGATTGCAAACCAGTATTCGTCAATACTTACCGCTATGGCAGGTGCCGAACGTGTATTTGAGATACTTGACAATGAAAGTGAGATCAACGAAGGAAAAACAAAACTTGACCTGGCTGAAGTCAAGGGCGATATAACCTTTAAAGATATACACTTCTCATACGTTCCCGGTGAGAGCGTACTTCGTGATTTTGACCTTGAAGTAAAGAGCGGACAGAAGATAGCGATAGTCGGTGCAACGGGAAGCGGTAAAACAACTATAGTAAATCTCTTGACGCGTTTCTATGAAATAGACTCGGGAGAAATACTTCTTGATGGCGTGAATATCAACGATATACCCAAAAAGGATCTGCGTGAGGCAATAGCGATAGTTCTTCAGGATACGGTACTGTTTTCGGATACTATTGATACAAATATCCGTTATGGTAAACTTGATGCTACCCAAGAGGAAGTAAAGGCGGCGGCAAGCTGCGCTCACGCTGACGTTTTCATAGAACGTCTGCCCGAAGGATATGAGACGGTTCTTGCAGGCTCGGGAAGCAACCTGAGCGTAGGACAGAGACAGCTTTTATCTATTGCACGTGCCGTGCTTGCAGACCCGAAGATACTCATACTTGACGAAGCAACCTCAAGTGTTGACACACAGACAGAAATGAATATACAGTCGGCAATGGTAGCGCTGATGAAGGGCAGAACGAGCCTTATTATTGCACACCGACTTTCGACTATACGTGACGCCGACAAGATAATCGTACTTGACGGCGGCAAAATAGCCGAATCGGGAAGCCACGAGGAACTGCTTGAGCGCGGCGGAGCGTACTTCAGACTATATCAAAGCCAGTTTGCAGGAATCGCAACCTGATGAAAAGAGGACGGCATGAAAAATCTTTATGAGAAACTGATGTCACTTGACGACTCTCTGTTTGAAAGACTTGAGAGGGAAGAAGCAGAGCTTTTAAAAAGACTTGGAGCCAAAAAGCTCCATGACCTTGATAATGTCGCACTTGGCAAAAACGGTGAGCTTTACGCTCTCGAGGACATCAAATGCGGCGGCGCCATAGTCGAAGGCGGAAATCTTTTTATGAAGTCAACGCAAAACATAAAACGCGGTGAAAAAATATAATACAAAAAGCGCATCGGAAAAACGAACCGATGTGCTTTTTGTATTATTCAACAAGAGCAGGGTGCTTTGCAGGAGTAATTATCGAGTCGCGCGGTACGATGAAATGAAGTGCGCCCTGCAGGTTTTCAATAGTCGCATTTGACAGCTTTATAAGCTCGCCGTCGACGGATACGGAAAATCCGTCCGGAGCCTCGATCTTTACAGATGTTGCACGTCTGTACGTCACAAT
>JAZNQU010000057.1:0-19951 GCA_045590315.1 Eubacteriales bacterium | reverse complement strand
AGTGCTTCGTTTAAAACTCTGGTAAAATTCATATTTCTTTCCATGCCGCTTATGCGGCTAAATCATATAGTTTGCGGCATATGCCGCTTTACGAAAAATCGTTCAGCATGGAAAAACCATGCTGAACAGATTTATTAAGTTAAATTTAAAATCAATAGCCGTATTTAGCAAGGATTTCATCGTACTTGCCGCTTGCCTTGATATTTGCAAGACCTGCGTTGAACTTTTCGATAAGCTCGGGATTTGTGCCCTTCTTAACTGCAAAGCCGTAATAACCGGGATTGATAACGTCGCCGATAGTTACAAGTTCAAGGCTTTCTTCCTTTATAGCCCAGCCTACAACCGAACGGTCTTCGATGCAAGCATCGTTTGTGCCGTTAATAACTGCTGTGTACATTGTGGGCGAGTCTTCGTAGAATACTACAGTGAAGCCGTATTCTTCAGCCATAGTCTGTGCGTATTCAGCACCCTGTGTGCTTGTCTTTGCGGCAACTGTCTTGCCTGCAAGGTCTGCAAGAGAAGAGATGTCGCTTCCTGCCTTTACAACGAGGATCTGACCGTCTTCAAAGTAACCTTCGGAAAAGTCGAACGTTTCAGCTCTCTTTTCTGTGATTGTCATACCTGCGATCATACCGTCAGCCTGACCGGACTGAACTGCACCCATGGAAGCGTCAAAGCCTTCGTTCTTTACTTCATATGTAAAGCCCTGGTCTTCAGCTACTGCCGCGAGAATGTCCATATCGACGCCAACGTATGCTTTTGCAGTATCATCGTAATATTCAAAAGGCGGGAAGGAGTTATCGGAGTAGATTATATAGTCTACTGCTTCACCGTCGTTTGAGCAAGCGATCATGCAGGAAAGTGCGCATACAAGTACGAGCGCAAGTGCAAGAATTCTGAGTGTCGTTTTCATTTTTTTGTTTCCTCCAATGAATTTTTTTGGTTGATTACTTTCATATTGTACCACAAAATTCATCGATTGTCAACTGAAAACAGGCAAAGAAATGCAAGACTTTAGAAAAATCCTGCATTTTACATAATGAAAAAATTATCCCAGACACCGCCTTGCGGCTCTTTTTCGATTTTTGTTATTATTTTTGTTTTAGGATGAGGAAAGCTTAAACTGCATGACCAGAGTGCGATAGCGTCCCCAAGCTTAGCTCCGTATTTTCTGTCGCCGTAAAGAGGAGTCTTTCGCGAAGAAAACTGCACGCGTATCTGGTGTGACCTGCCTGTGTGAAGTTTTATTCTTACAAGAGAGAGCTCTTCGCCGCTTATAACTTTTGTGTTGACAAGCTCATAGTCAAGAACAGCTTCGCGGACTCCTGCGCGTTTTCTGTCAACAACGAATGATTTGTTCTTTTTAGAGTCCTTGAAAAGTAAATCCCTGTACGTGCCCTTTTCCTCAGACGGTTTTCCTGAAATCACGGCATAGTATTGCTTGTCAAGCTTTCCTTCTTGTATTAAAGCTGACATTTTTGCCGCCGCCTCGCGGTTTTTGGCAAATACCATAACGCCGCCCACACCGAAATCAAGTCTGTGCAAAGGATAGGCAGACGCAGCCTGCTCATTTTCTTTGTAATATGCATCAAGCTTTGATAAAATGTCATCGCCCGAATCACTTTTTTCGGATAAAGTCATGGGCTCTTTGACGCATACGGTTATATAGTTGTCATCGTAAAGAATTTCCATAAATAGTCCTTTCGAATATATTTACAATTGATTCACTTGACTTATTTTCACTTTTATGTTAATATAACCTTGTTACCAAAATACACGGAGGTAAAGCTTTGTGAAAATAAAAGACGGATTTGTCAGGCGTGAGGTAGCCGGAAATAACGTTGTTGTTGCAGTTGGCGAAGCCGCAGAAAAATTCAGCGGCATGATGAAGCTCAACGATACAGGTTGCTTTATATGGAAAAAGCTTGAATCGGGTATGACGAGAGAAGAGCTTGTGAAAAGCATGACCGATGCCTATGACGTTGATGAAAAAACGGCATATAAAGGCATAGACTCGTTTATAAGTGAGCTTGAAAAAATAGGATGTATTGAAAAATAAAACTCAAATGGGGTTGCGGCGCTCTTTGGCGCGGCAACCCCATTTTTTTCAGAGCGAGTCAATATAGCGGCAAGCGTTTACTGCGGCAATTGCTCCGTCGCCCGTTGCCGTCGTTATCTGGCGCACAGCTTTTGTGCGGCAGTCGCCGGCAACAAAAATGCCGGGAGTGTTTATACTACAGCTTTCGTCGCAGGCGATATAACCGTATGAGTCAAGTGCGCACACGTTTTCAAACGGCTTGTTTTCGGGCGCCTGCCCGATAGCTACGAATACAGTGTCGGCAATAATTTCTCTTTCACTTTGATCTTCGGTATCTTTTATCTTTACTTTTTCAAGCTTGTCTTTACCTACGAGCTCTGTTACGATTGAATTTAAAATAATGTTTACATTATCTTTCTTTGCAAGAGTGTCTGCAAGACGCTTTTCACCTGTGAGGAAAGCAAGGTTCTGGATAATTGTTACACTTTCGCATATATCCGAGAGCATGACCGCTTCCTGGAGCGCGGTATTGCCTCCGCCAACGACTGCGACCTTTTGTCCTTTGCAGAACGCTCCGTCGCAAACCGCACAATAGGAAACACCGTTGCCTACAAGCTCGTTTTCACCCTCAAGACCAAGCTGTCTGTGCTTGCTTCCGGCTGCAATTATGACTGCCTTCGCCGTGTAGTCCTTGCCGCCGTCGCAGCTTACCGTAATATTATCACCGGGCGTGAGAGAAATTACTTCTTCAAGCTCTATTTCGCCACCGAGCGAGAGAGTCTGATCAACAAGCTTGTCGGCAAATTCAGTTCCGCTCATTTCCTTGAATCCCGGATAGTTTTCGACCTTCGGAGAATGAGTTATCTGCCCGCCGAAGGTTTCTTTTTCAAGAACAAGTACGCTTTTGCCGAAGCGAAGCGCGTATATTGCGGCGGTAAGTCCGGCAGGGCCTGCGCCGACTACGATTATGTCATACATGAGTTTATCCCTTTCGTATAATCGAAATAAAAGCGGGACGGTTTCTGTCCCGCTTTTATTGTTAAATTAAGGCTTTTAAGCGTTGAATTCTTCTGCAAACTTCTTGATGTTTGAGAGGTTTACTATCTTTTCTGCACTGTCGCCCTGTACAAGAACGAGAGTGGGAGCCTGGCGAACACCGTACTTTTCTGTGCTTTCTGTATCCTCGTCTGCATATACAGTTGTATAAGGCACGCCTGCTTTGTCAAGGTATGTCTTTGCTACCTTGCAGTTAGGGCAGGTCTTTGTTGCAAAGAGGAGAATCGAGTCTGTCTTTGCGCCGTTTGACACAGCTGTTTCGGGGATCACTTCGCCTGTGGTGATGTTTTCACCTTTTTTAGCCATAGAGCTTGCTGCGTTGTAAACGACTCTGTGCTTGAATTCCTGACTCTTACCGTCGTTCCAGTTCTGAACGGGACGGTAGTAGCCTGTGATACGGCTGTAAACTTCTGTTCTTCCGCCGCACTCGGGGCACTCATAAACTTCGCCGCTTATATATCCGTGGTTCTTACATACAGAGTATGTGGGCGAAAGAGTGTAATAAGGAAGCTTGTAGTTTTCAGCAATCTTCTTAACGAGTGCTGCAGCGCTCTTCCAGTCGGGAAGCTTTTCACCAAGGAATGCGTGGAATACAGTACCCGAAGTGTAAAGAGTCTGGATTTCGTCCTGAATGTCAAGAGCAGCGAAGATGTCGTCGGTATAACCAACGGGGAGGTGAGACGAGTTTGTGTAGTAAGGAGTTTCTTCTGCGCTCTTTGCCGCTGTTCTGAGTCCGGGGAATCTCTTCACGTCGTGCTTTGCAAGACGGAAGGAAGTGGATTCAGCAGGCGTTGCTTCGAGGTTGTAGAGGTCACCGTACTGTTCCTGGTAGTCGGAAAGTCTCTCGCGCATATGGTTGAGAACTTCCTTTGTAAATTCCTGTGTTTCGGGATCTGTCATATCTTTGCCGAGCCACTTTGCGTTAAGACCTACTTCGTTCATACCGACAAGGCCGATTGTTGAGAAGTGGTTAGCAAACGTTCCGAGGTATCTCTTTGTGTAAGGATAAAGTCCTTCGTCAAGAAGCTTTGAGATAACGTTTCTGTTTATCTTGAGTGAACGTGCGGAAATGTCCATCATGTGGTCAAGACGCTTGTAGAAGTCTGCCTTGTCTTCTGCAAGGTATGCGATACGAGGCATATTTATCGTAACAACGCCGACAGAACCGGTGCTTTCGCCGCTTCCGAAGAAGCCGCCCGACTTCTTGCGGAGTTCTCTGAGGTCGAGACGGAGACGGCAGCACATACTGCGGATATCGCTGGGTTCCATATCGCTGTTGATGTAGTTTGAGAAGTAAGGAGTACCGTACTTTGAAGTCATTTCAAAGAGTAGCTTGTTGTTTTCTGTTTCCGACCAGTCAAAGTCGCGTGTAATAGAATATGTGGGGATAGGATACTGGAAGCCACGGCCGTTAGCGTCGCCCTCGATCATCGTTTCGATGAACGCACGGTTTACAAGGTCCATTTCAGCCTTACAATCCTTGTACTTGAAGTCCATTTCCTTGCCGCCTACGATAGCAGGGAGCTCAGCCAAGTCATTCGGTACTGTCCAGTCAAGGGTGATGTTTGAAAACGGTGCCTGAGTACCCCATCTTGAAGGTGTGTTAACGCCGTAGATAAAGGATTCGATGCACTTCTTTACCTGGTCATAGCTTAAGTTGTCTACCTTTACAAAAGGAGCAAGATAGGTATCAAATGATGAGAACGCCTGCGCGCCTGCCCACTCGTTCTGCATGATACCTAAGAAGTTTACCATCTGGTTACAGAGAGTAGCAAGGTGCTTTGCGGGAGCAGAGGTGATCTTGCCCGTTACGCCGCCGAGACCTTCCTTGATAAGCTGCTTGAGTGACCATCCTCCGCAGTACCCTGTGAGCATGGAGAGGTCGTGCAGATGGATGTCTGCGTTTCTGTGAGCGTGTGCAATTTCGTCATCGTAAATTTCGGAGAGCCAGTAGTTAGCTGTGATAGCGCCAGAGTTAGAAAGGATAAGACCGCCGACAGAGTATGTAACGGTGGAGTTTTCCTTAACTCTCCAGTCGTTGTCCTTTACGTAGTCGTCAACTATCTTCTTGTAGTCGAGGATGGTCGACTTCAGATTACGCAATTTTTCGCGCTGCTTTCTGTAAAGGATGTAAGCCTTTGCAACTTCAGCATAGCCTGCCTTTACAAGAACCGATTCAACGCTGTCCTGAATATCCTCAACGGCAACGAGTCCTTCCTTTACCTTGGGAGCAAATTCAGCTGTTACCTTGAGTGCGAGAAAATCTATTATGCTGGGGTGAAATTCGACTTCCTGTGCTTCAAAAGCGTGGGTAATTGCATCGGAAATTTTCGAAAGGTTGAAGTCGATAACCTTTCCGTCTCTTTTTAATACCTGATACATTTTATATCTCCTTAAAAATTATTAACCGTTCTTATGCGTCTATATCGCGGATGCGCGCACTTGGAATATAGTTCCTTATAATGGAAAGAAACCTTTTCATATCTCCCTCTGACGCCGCGGAGTTGCCGGTGGTTAAAATATCGCCCGAATCCTTAAAGGTCTGCAGGTAATATTTCGGCGCTCCTTTTATCCACTTGCCTATTTCGTGAAAGTCGGCATCGGTGTGAAGCTCGCTTGTTACCGTGGTTCTGAATTCAAAGTCTATACTTGCGCCTAAGAGAAAATCTACACTCTTGCGTACCTTTTCAAGTACACTTTCGCCGCAGCCTGCGGTGAGCGCGTATTTTGACGGGGAATTCTTTATATCCATCGCCACGTAATCGACAAGAGAAGTGTTTACAAGCTCTTTAAGCTTTTCGGGGTTTGCGCCGTTTGTGTCAAGCTTTACACAAAGCCCCATATCCTTTATCTTTTTAATAAACTCGCATATATCAGAGTTTATCGTAGGTTCTCCGCCCGATACGCAAACGCCGTCGAGTATCTTGCGCCTTGAATTTAAAAATTCAAAGAAGTCTTCTTCGCTCATAAGCTCCCCGCCCTCAACAACGAGAGAGGAGTTATGGCAAAAAGGACATCTGAAATTACAACCGGGTGTGAATACCGTGCAGGCAACCTTTGTGGGATAGTCAAGAAGCGTGAGCTTCATAAGACCGCCTATTTTCATAAATGTGTCTCCGTTTTGGTGTAGTGCTGTTTTGGTCAAAGACACGATATTTTGTGTCTGCGAAACTATTTTACACTATATCTTGTGTTTTGTCAATACGATTTTACCAAATTGAGACGATTTGGTACAAATGCATAAACGAGTATTTTTGCCCTGTTAAAAAAGCTTGTAAAATAAGGAATTTTGCTTTTGTACAAAATCTGAATTTGTATATTTTTCATAACATCGAGCATTTTTGTGTGATTTTTATGTCAGCAAAAAGCGAAAAAGCACCACAATATATTGTGTCTATATATACTATTTTCACTCTATGGACTTGAAAAAAGACTGTTGTTGTGTTATTATGTAGAAAAAGAAACAGGAGCGAAAAAGATATGACAGATCATACAGAGCGCGCAAGAGAGCTGTTTGAAGAGGGATATAACTGTTCGCAGGCGGTTTTTGGCGCGTACACAGACCTGACCGGACTTGATTTTGAAACAGCGATGAAGCTTTCATCGTCCTTTGGCGGCGGAATGGGCAGGATGAGAGAAGTATGCGGTGCCGTGAGCGGAATGTTCCTTGTACTCGGATGCCTGTACGGATACAGCGATCCCTGCGACAAAGAAGCGAAGATGGAGCATTATAAAAATATACAGGCACTTGCCGAAGGCTTCAAGGAGATACACGGCAGTATAATATGCCGAGAGCTTTTGGGTGAAAAGAAGGGCGAGACAGGACATATTCCTGCAGACAGAACACCTGAATATTACGCTGCCCGTCCCTGTACTCGTATATGTATGGACTGCGCGGCACTTCTTGATAAATTTATTGAAGAAAATCCGCTTTGAGAAAAAGCCCGAAATTTTCGGGCTTTTTCTTTTTTACTGCATTTTCACCTTTAACAAATGAAATAATAAAAAAGATAACGTTTGCAAAGGGGAATTGTATGGATTTAAACAAGCTTTCGATGATTGCGGATTTTTACGAATTTGTGATGTGCCGGGGTTATATGAATACGCAAAAGGCAGGCAGGTATGCTTACTTTGATCTGTTTTTCAGACGTGTGCCCGATCACGGCGGCTTCGCTATTGCCGCAGGTCTTGAGCAGGTATGTGAATATATAGATAATCTTCATTTCAATAAAGACGACCTTGACTTTCTTAAAGACAGGGGAATAGACGATGAGGATTTTCTCTCCTACCTTGCCGCGTTTAGGTTCACGGGCGACATTTTTGCAGTTCCCGAGGGAACTGCAGTGTTTCCAAACGAGCCGATACTTACGGTGCGCGCGCCGATTATCGAGGCACAGCTCATAGAAACGGCACTGCTTCTCATTATCAACCACCAGTCGCTTATAGCAACGAAAGCAAGCCGTATGTCGTACGCCGCAGGCGGAAAGCCTATACTTGAGCTTGGTGCAAGACGCGCTCACGGAGCAGACGCAGCACTTTACGGCGCGCGTGCGGCGTATATAGGCGGAAGCCACGCTACCTCATGCACACTTGCGGCAAAGAAATACAATATACCGCACGTCGGAACGATGGCACATTCGTGGGTGCAGATGTTTGACTGCGAATACGAAGCCTTTTGCGCGTATCTGAAACAAAATCCGCATAACGCAACGCTTCTTGTGGACACGTACGACACTCTCGGCAGCGGTATGCCGGCGGCAAGCGAGGCTATACGAGACGTTTTATTGCCGCGCGGTATAACAAAAGCGGCGGTAAGACTTGACTCGGGCGACATAGAGTATCTTTCAAAGAAGGCACGCGAAATGCTTGATATGGCAGGACTTGCGGAGTGCACGATAACGGCGTCAAATTCGCTTGATGAATACAAGATAAGCAGACTGTGCGCCGCAGGCGCGCCGATAGACGCGTACGGAGTGGGCGAAAGCCTGATATGTGCCAAAAGTGATCCGGTGCTTGGCGGAGTGTACAAGCTTGCGGCAATAGATGAGGACGGCGTGAATGTACCCAAAATCAAACTGAGCGAAAACGTCAGTAAAATATCGGTTCCCGGAGCGAAAAAGGTGCTTCGCTTTTACGATTCGGACGGCAAGGCGGTCGCCGATGAGCTTTTATTGTCCGACGAGCCTGTTCCGTTCGGAAAGCATACCATATTTGACCCGAATGCGACTTGGAAAACCAAAACGCTTATAAACTACAGCGTGCGCGAGCTGCTCGTGCCTATATATATAAATGGAGAAAGAATTTACGAGCTGCCGGGCGTCTCAAGCATAAAAAGCTATTGCGAAAGGGAAAAATCCACACTCTGGAGTGAGATCAGACGGCTTGAGTTTCCGCATATATATTACGTAGACTTATCCGAAAGGCTCTGGACTTTAAAAAGAAGAATGACGGGTC
Source organism: Eubacteriales bacterium (assembly GCA_045590315.1). Classification (GTDB taxonomy): domain Bacteria; phylum Bacillota; class Clostridia; order Oscillospirales; family CAG-272; genus UBA4717. The sequence continues at coordinate 11,403 of JAZNQU010000057.1, read as the reverse complement.
AGCGCAGAAGCGAGTTTTTTATATGACAAAAGCCTGTCATATCAGCAAAAACTATTGACAATCGGGTGAGGGTTTGGTATAATGTAGCAAGACGAACATTTGTTCGAACAACGCTGCGAAAAGGAGGGTTTGTTGTGGATTCTTTTAAGCTTGTGTCGCCGTATGAGCCGACAGGCGATCAGCCCGAGGCGATAGAGAAGATTTGCGACGGTATCAACAGCGGAATGAAAGCGCAGACACTTTTGGGTGTAACCGGCTCGGGTAAGACCTTTACAATGGCAAATATCATCGCAAAATGCAACAGACCTACCCTTGTGCTTGCTCACAATAAGACTCTTGCAGCACAGCTCTGCAGTGAATTCCGCGAGTTCTTTCCCGAAAACGCGGTGGAATTTTTTGTTTCGTATTACGACTATTATCAGCCTGAGGCGTACGTGCCCGGCAAGGATATGTACATTGAAAAGGACAGCTCGATTAACGACGAGATAGATATGCTTCGCCACAGCGCGACAAGCTCGCTTTTTGAAAGACGTGACGTTATAATCGTATCAAGCGTGTCCTGTATATACTCGCTCGGTGACCCGTCGGAGTACAGTAAAATGGTTATCTCGCTTCGTCCGGGTATGCTTATGGACAGAAACGAGTTTATAAGACAGCTCATATCCATGAGCTACGAGCGTAACGACGTAAACTTTATAAGAGATAAGTTCAGAGTGCGCGGAGACGTTGTTGAAGTTTTCCCCGCTTCAAGCTCGGACAAGGCTATAAGAGTTGAGTTTTTCGGCGACGAGATAGAGCGCGTGTCGGAAATAAACACGCTTACGGGCGAGCTTATCCGCGTGCTGTCTTTTGCTATGCTTTTCCCGGCAACTCACTACGCCGTAACTGACGAGAGAAGAGAAAAGGCGATAAAGGAAATAGAAGACGAGCTTGAAGAACGCATAGCATTTTTCAAAAATAACGGCAAATTCCTTGAAGCGCAGAGAATAGAAGAGCGTACGCGCTATGATATCGAGATGCTTCGCGAGATTGGTTTTTGCTCGGGAGTAGAAAACTATTCAAGAGTAATGTCGGGAAGAGCACCCGGCTCAACGCCGTATACACTTCTTGACTTTTTCCCAAAGGACTTTCTTCTTTTTGTTGACGAGTCACACGTTACGCTTCCTCAGGTAAGAGGAATGAGCGCCGGAGACCGCGCGAGAAAAGAAAACCTTGTTGAGTACGGCTTCAGGCTGCCGTCGGCATACGATAACAGACCGCTTTTCTTTAATGAATTTGAGTCGAAAATAGGGCAGACGGTGTTTGTAAGTGCTACCCCGCAGGAGTATGAAAAAGAGCATTCAGCGCAGGTCGCAGAGCAGATAATACGTCCCACGGGACTCGTTGATCCCGAAATTGAGGTTCGCCCCGTTAAGGGACAGATAGACGACCTTATCGGCGAAATACATCAAAGGGAAGAGCGCGGCGAGCGCGTGCTTGTAACAACGCTTACAAAGAAAATGGCGGAGGACTTAACCGAGTATCTTGAAGATAATCTTATAAAGGTAAAATATATCCACCACACAGTAGATACTATGGAGAGAATGGAGATAATCCGCGATCTCAGACTCGGTAAATTTGACGTTCTTGTCGGAATTAACCTCTTACGAGAGGGACTTGATATTCCAGAAGTATCACTTGTGGCAATAATTGATGCCGACAAAGAGGGCTTTCTCAGAAGCGAGACCTCGCTTATACAGACGATAGGTCGTGCGGCGCGTAACGCCGAAGGTAAGGTAATAATGTATGCCGACACGATAACAAGATCAATGCAAAAGGCGATAGATGAAACAAACCGCCGCCGCAAAATACAGACTCAGTACAATGAAATAAACGGCATAACACCGCAGACGATAAAGAAGAGCGTGCGTGATCTCATAGAAATAGGTATTTCAGAGGCAGAAAACTCGGCGGAAACAAAGCTTCGCAAGATAAGCGAGTCGAAGAAAAAGCTTTCACCTGCAGAGCGCGAAAAGCTTATTGCGGCACTCACGGGTGAGATGAAGCTTGCCGCAAAAACGCTTGACTTTGAGCGCGCGGCTGTACTGAGAGACAAGATAACCGAGCTTAAAGGAAAGGAGAGGTGAAAATGGCAGAGCTGACACTCAAAGGAGTCAGAGTAAACAACCTTAAGAACATCGACCTGACGATACCGAGAGACAAGCTTGTTGTGTTTACGGGTCTTTCGGGCTCGGGAAAATCCTCCCTTGCCTTTGATACTATATACGCAGAGGGACACAGACGTTTTGTGGAATCTCTCTCGTCGTACGCAAGAATGTTCATAGGACAGCTTGACAAGCCCGACCTTGATTCTGTTGAGGGGCTCTCTCCGGCTATATCAATAGACCAGAAGACAACATCCAAAAACCCGCGTTCAACCGTTGGTACGGTTACCGAGATTTACGACTATTTGCGACTCCTTTATGCCCGTATAGGTATCCCTCACTGCCCGATATGCGGCAGAGAGATAAAGATGCAGACGACGGACGAGATAATCGAGCGCATACTTAAAATAGAAGAGGGAAGCCGTTTTCTCGTGCTTGCTCCCGTTGTAAAAGCGCAGAAGGGAAGACACGAAAAGGTCTTTGCCGACGCGAAAAAGAAGGGGTACGTCAGAGTCAGAGTCGACTCAAATATGTACGAGCTTGAAGAAGAGATAGTGCTTGATAAAAATAAAAAGCACAATATTGAAATAGTAGTTGACCGTCTTGTAATGCGCGAGGATATGCGCGCGCGCCTTGCCGACTCGGTAGAGGCGGCGCTCTCACTTGCAGAGGGAAACGTGCTCATAGCCGTGCTTGCACGTGACGGTGGAGAGGGAGAAGAGCTTTCGTTTTCGCAAAGCTATGCTTGTCCTGAGCACGGAATCAGCCTCGGTGAGCTTTCTCCGCGTATGTTTTCGTTCAATAATCCTCAGGGAGCCTGCCCTGACTGTGCAGGACTCGGAGAAATGAGCGTGATCTCACCCGAAAGGATAATTCCCGATAAGAATCTCACGCTCAGAGAGGGTGCTATACAGGTAAACGGCTTTAAAACGATAGACGAATTTACCTGGAACGGTCCCGTTATCATTGCGGCAGGAAAAAAGCACGGCTTTGATATTGATACGCCGATAAGGGATCTCTCGGAGGAGGCTCTTAATAAATTACTCTACGGTACGGGCAGCGAGACTTATTTTGTGACGAGATATTTTGACGGCGTTGCACATGACAAGCATATCACTTTTGACGGGATAGTCAATATTATACAGCAGCGCTTTGACGCGTCGCAACATGAATATTACCAGGATTTTGTGGAGTTTGTTGAGTGCCCGAAGTGTAATGGCAGCAGACTCAATGCAAATTCCCTGTCGGTAACCGTCGGCGGTTTAAATATAGATGCGTTCTGCCGCCAGTCTGTAAGTTCGGCACTTGAATTCGTTGAAAAACTTTCGCTGACTTCCACAGAAGAGATAATCGCAAAAGAAATAATAAAGGAAATAAAATCAAGACTCGGCTTTTTAAAGAGCGTTGGTCTTGAATATCTCACACTGTCGAGAAAAGCGGGCACGCTTTCGGGCGGCGAGGCGCAGAGAATAAGACTTGCCACACAGATAGGCTCGGCGCTTATGGGAGTGTTATATATCCTTGACGAGCCGAGTATAGGCCTGCACCAGAGGGATAACAGCAAGCTTATCGCAACGCTCAAAAGGCTTCGCGATATAGGCAACAGCCTTATTGTCGTTGAGCATGACGAGGAGACTATCGAGTCTGCCGACTATGTTGTTGATATAGGTCCGGGTGCCGGCATACACGGCGGCGAGGTCATCGCTGTCGGCACACCCGATGAAATAAAAAAAGACAAGGCATCCGTAACGGGCGCGTTTCTTTCGGGGCGCGACTGTATACCTGTACCGAAATCGAGAAGAGAGGGTAACGGCAATAAACTGAAAATTGTCGGTGCGGCACAGAACAACCTTAAAAACATAGACGTAGAAATACCGCTTGGTATGTTCGTATGCGTGACGGGCGTGTCGGGCTCGGGTAAATCCTCGCTTATAAATTCGATACTTTTAAACACACTTGCACACAAGTTAAACCGTGCGCTGACCTACCCCGGCAAGCACGAGCGCATAGAGGGAATAGAGCATCTTGATAAGGTAATAGCAATCGACCAGAGCCCTATCGGACGTACACCTCGCTCAAATCCCGCGACCTACACGGGACTGTTTACCGATATACGCGAGCTGTTTGCAAAAACACCTGATGCAAAGATGCGCGGATACACCTCAGGCAGATTTTCATTCAACGTAAAGGGCGGAAGATGCGAGGCGTGCGAGGGCGACGGCGTTAAGCGTATTGAGATGCACTTTTTGCCCGACGTTTTCGTTACCTGTGACGTTTGTAAGGGTAAGAGATACAACCACGACACACTCGAGGTGAAGTATAAAGGCAAGAGCATATTTGACGTGCTTGATATGACGGTAGACGAAGGCGTTGACTTCTTTTCAAGCCTGCCAAGACTTTCAAGAAGACTCAAGACATTGCAGGACGTCGGACTTGGGTATATCAAGATAGGGCAGTCGTCAACAACGCTTTCGGGCGGTGAAGCGCAGAGAGTAAAGCTATCAACCGAGCTTTCAAAACGTCCTACGGGAAAGACTGTATATATTCTTGATGAGCCGACAACGGGACTTCACATGGCGGACGTAAAGAAGCTACTTGAAGTACTTCAAAGACTTGTGGACGCAGGCAACAGCATTATAGTTATCGAGCATAATCTTGACGTTATAAAGAGTGCCGACTATATAATCGACCTCGGCCCCGAGGGCGGAGACGAGGGCGGAACGCTTGTAGCCTCGGGTACACCCGAAGAGGTAGCAAAGTGCAAGAAGTCATATACCGGACAGTATATTAAGATGTGTCTTGAAAAAGGCAAAAAGAAATAAAGAAAAGCACCACAACGTGGTGCTTTTCTGATTGTAGCTTACGCATTAAAAAGTGCGAGCATAGCCTTGTGTGCCATATACACGTCAAGCTTTGCGATAACCTCTGCCGGTGCGTGCATTGAAAGTACCGGAACACCAAGGTCTATAACGTCAATGTTGAGGTTGGCGATATACGCGGCAACAGTTCCGCCGCCGCCCTGGTCGACCTTGCCAAGCTCTGCTATCTGCCAGCATACGCCGTTGTCTTCAAAAATATTTTTGATATATCCGACAAATTCGGCAGACGCGTCTGATGTGCCGCTCTTTCCGCGCGCGCCCGTATACTTTGAGAGAACTACGCCGTGATTGATAAACGCGGTATTTCTCTTTTCAAATACTTCGGGGAAGTTGGGGTCATATGCAACGTTAACGTCTGCAGAGAGGCACTTTGAGTTTGCCCTCACAACGGCGGGGTTTCCGCCGAGCGCTTTTGCTATCTCTTCGATAATATCGCGAAGAAGTGCCGACTTCATACCCGTGTTTCCGTCGCTTCCCGTTTCTTCTTTATCGGCAAGTACTGTCATAACTGTGTGAGTGTTATCACAGTCATTGTCGAAAATAGCCGTGAGAGCGGGATATGCGCAGACTCTGTCGTCGTGACCGTATGCGGCGATCATCGATCTGTCAAGACCGCAGTCGCGCGCCTTGGCGGCAGGCACTGCCGAAAGCTCTGCCGATATGAGATCAGCTTCGCAAATACCGTATTTTTTGTTGAGGATAGAAAGTATATTAAGCTTTATTTTGTCACTTACTTCCTTGTCGGGATAAGGCTTGCTGCCGACAAGAAGATTGAGCGTTTCGCCCTCTATTCCGAGAGCTAGAGTTTTCTGATTCTGATTCTGCGCAAGGTGCGGAGGGAGATCGTTTATATAAAGTACGGGGTCGTTTTCGTCCTCGCCTATTACAATATCGACAACGCTGTTGTCACGAAGAACAACGCTTCCGTGAAGTGCAAGAGGCACAGCCGTCCATTGATACTTCTTTATACCGCCGTAATAGTGAGTCTTGAAAAAGCCCATTTCGCCGTCCTCGTACAACGGGCGCGGCTTTAAATCAAGTCTCGGGGAGTCTATGTGAGCAGCAGCTATGCGGATACCGTTTTCGACCGGCTCGCTTCCGACTTTAAATACAAAAAGGCTTTTGCCGCGGTTGTTATAGTAATATTTTCCGCCGGCTTTCAGCGCCATTTTGGGAGTATACTCCGAAAAGCCGTTGTCTTTCGCCATAGAGATTGCAAGCTTTACAGCTTCGCGCTCGGTCTTTGCTTTGTCAAGAAACTTCTTGTATTTTTCCGAGTATGCCGATGCAAGCTCTTCTTCTTTTTCATCAATTACATCAAACGTGTTTTCCGACTTGTATAAAAGCTTTTCGGCAAGTATTTGTCCTTGTGTCTTTTCGCTCATTTTCATGACTCCTTTTGATATATCTGTCTGTATTTTATTATAGTATTTGCAACTTTGTCTACGTAATTTCTCGTTTCAGTAAAGGGAATATAAGTAAGCGTGTGACCGTTCGAGTAATCGGGGTTTTCAAGCCAATCTGCAACGCGGTTCATTCCTGCGTTGTAGGCGGCAAACACAGTTTCCCAGTTTCCGAATTTTTTATAGAGATACGAGAGAAAATACGTACCGAAGTCAATATTGGTTTCGGCACTGTATAATTCTGAGACTTTTTCTTCTTTCCGTATATATAAAAGCCAGTCGTAGGTGTCGGGTGTTATCTGCATAAGCCCGACTGCTCCGGCAGACGAAACGGCATTCTCATCAAAACCGCTTTCGGTACGAATGACTGCGTATACTATATCGCTTGGAACATTATATTTTTCACAGTATGATTCAACGTATTCGCTGTATTTTTTGGGATACATCAGCATATTATGCCGCTCTGTAAGCTCGCCTGCAAGAATCCACGCGAGGACGGCAAGTATTATGACGATAATTACCTTTGGCAGATAAGAGCGCCGTTTTTTTATATTTTTGCGGTATTTCATATGTCAGACGGTGCCTTTCGTGAAGTGAAAAGGTTAATTTTTCGGTATAACGCCTTTTGCAAGCTCCTTTATGCAGAAAAGAGCTTGTGACTCAAGAGCTTTTTCATCCCCGTTGTTTGTGAATACAACAGAGCAGTGATTCATAAGATATTCGTCGTCTTTTTGCGCGCCTGCGCGTTTTTCTGCAAGCTCTGCACTTATCATATCGCGCTCAATTATCCGCTTGATACGTGTCTTTTTGTCTGCGACGACACCTATGATATAGTCGCATTTTTTGTCATAGCCCGACTCAAACAGCAGGGGAGCGTCAACTACCGCCGCTTTTGCGCCGTCTGATTTCTGCTTTTCAAGCCACGTATCAACGTAGGCAAGTATATGCCTGTGTGTTATGGCGTTAAGCTTTGAAAGCAGTTTTTCAGACTCCTCACGCATAAATACTTTTTCAGAGAGCGCCTTGCGGTCAAGCGAGCCGTCGGACAGAAGAATATCCTCACCAAAGGCTTCTGCAAGCTCAAGCGTGCAGGGAAAATTCGGCTGACACACTATCCTTGAAACGAGGTCGGTATCAAGCGAGTGTATTTTGTATTTTTCAAAAATTTTTGAAAGTAATCCTTTTCCGGCACCCGTTGCGCCGGTAAGTCCTATTATTATCATAACCGTTCTGCCTCAGAGTTTGACGGGGCACTTTGTCCTTTCAATCCTGTTTCTACTTTATATTATACTTCCACAAGACGAAAAAAACAATACTTTATAAAAAATACGGTAAATTTAAATTTCATCCTTGTTTTTGACTATAGCGTCGCAGGCAAGCGCACCGCCGATTACAACGGTGAGAGTTGTGAGTGTGTGTTCAAGCATTAAGCGCGCTAAAGGGATGGCGAAAAAGAATTTTACCGCCTCAGAATCAGCAGATGAAACTATGATATTATAGCGAAGCCACAGTATTGCAAGCATTACGATAACGAGAAAAAGTCCGTTTTTGAGTATGTAAAAAGAGTGCCTGTCGAGAACAGGCACTTTGAATTTGTTTTTCATTTTGTGTCCTCCGTGTTTTACAGTTTAATTGTAACACAAAGGAGTCGATAAGTCACTTATAAAAATAAGTAAAAGCAGGAATAAAACGGATCGGACCTGTAAGCCGGGTTTTGTTATAGACAATCATCTATCTTGACTGTACGTTGCCGCACAGCTCCGAACAATGTTCGTGCCACCAAAGAAAATATGTCGGGCAAACGTTGCATAAAGCATTTCTCAGGTGTTGCTTCGGATAGGGTTTACAGCGAACCTATGTTACCATAGACTCGGGTGAGCTCTTACCTCGCCTTTCCATCCTTACCGCAAAATTGCGGCGGTCTATTTCTGTTGCACTTTCCCGGGAGTCGCCTCCGGCGGACGTTATCCGTTATCCTGCCCTGTGAAGCCCGGACTTTCCTCACGGTAATACCTTTCGGCAACATACCGCGCGATTGTCCGGTCCGGTCCGTTTTATTCCTGCTTTGAAGTTATCCTAACACAAAGAAGTAGTTTTGTCAAGAAGAGCTTGTAAAAAATACGGTAAAATCTTCCGCCTTATAAAAGGTTTTTTATGGGGTATCATAATTTCTGCGGCAGTTAGTTCTGACGCACAAAATCTTGTAAGCGGAGATTTTTATGGATAACAAAAGGATGCCTGATGAGATACCTATGGGCTTTGCAATGAGCCTTGCACAAAATAAGACTGCGCTTGAAAAGTATGCGCGCTTAGATGAAGATGAAAGACAGAACTTCAATGAGCGTGCCGCGCACGCTCAGTCGAAAAGCGAAATGAGAGGCCTTGTCAGCGAGATCGCACACAGAAACGATATAGGCTAAATTAAAAAGACCCGAAAGTTAAACTCTCGGGTCATGTCTTTATTTATCTAAATGTACCGTTTCACATCCGAGTAATTTTACGTCCTCGGGGTTGTGAGTGATCATTATGAGCGTGCGGTTATCAAGCCTGTCAAGGATGTACTTTGCAGTAGCGGCACGCGTGTCGGTATCAAGTCCGTTAAAGGGCTCGTCAAGAACAATCACGTCAAACTCGGCAAGTATTGCGCGGATAACAGAGGCGCGGCGCTTCATACCGCCGCTTAACGTACTTACAGGCTTGTTTTCATATCCGTCGAGTCCAAGCTCGCGTATGGCGCTTAATATATCGCTTTTTGAGACATTTTTCGGTGTTACGAGCTTTATATTAGCGTAAAGCGAGAGATTTTCGCAAAGCCTGTCGTCCTGGAATACCGCCGAAAAACGCAAACCTTCAGTGCCGCATATTTTACCCGAATCGGGAGAAATAATACCTGCAAGAATCATAAAAAGCGTAGTTTTCCCAGAGCCCGAGGGGCCCATTATCGCAGTGCGGCTGCCTTTATCAAAAGACAGGTAAAGATTATCAAGAACGTTGTGTTCTCCAAAGCTTTTTGTAACTTTTTCAAGCTTTATCATACTTAAATCCTTAATTTATATTTTTTGTATCAGTCGCCATACAAGGTCGCAGAGTTTTCTGAAAGCAAACTCCGTTAAGTGCGACATAAGAATAACAACAAGAGTCCACGCGAAAAGATCAACCATTTCAAGGCTGACTTTCGCTTCGTAAAGCCTCTCGCCGATAGAGCTTGCAGCTATTACGATAAGCTCTGCGGCAACTCCCGACTTCCAACTCAGTCCCGATGCTACGGACAACGCCGATTTGAAATAGGGAAGCACCTGCGAAAAATATATGTAGACCGTTTTCTTGAAAGGTGTGACGCCGAAAAGCTTTGCCGCTTCAAGAAGCCGCTTATCGCAAGCATTGATTCCCGTCAGTACGTTTGAGTAAACGACGGGCAGTGCGATAAGAAAGACCACGAGCACCGAAAGATTCTTCGACGAGATCATAAACAGCGCAAGTATCGTGAACGATGCAACGGGCACCGCTTTTACAGCCGCCATAAACGGAGCGAGAAAATCGCGTATTATCTCAAATCTTGCCGATACTACGGCAAGAGTGGTGCCGATACTCATACCGAGTATAAAGCCTGCAAGGATACGCAGAGTTGAAACAAGTACACTCTTATAGAATGAGCCGTCGCGCAAGAGCACCCACAGGCGAAGTATCACGTCTATTGGCGAGACAAGTATCAGATGCTCGTCAATAATCATTGATAATGCCTGCCATATAACAATCCAGATAATCGCGATGGATATAGTTTTTATTGCCTTTATTTTTTTCATCTTCATTACCTTTGTATAAAGATTTCTTTTTAAAGTATACCATAAAAAACACCTGTTTGCAATATGACGGTATTGATTTTGTGTCAAAATAAACAGAATTGGCAGATATTTTTTTGCCGTAAATGTATTAACAGCAAAAAATGTGTTTTTTTGGTCAAAATAAAAAATTTCCTATTGAAAAAATACGAAAAAAGTGATATAATATATGTCGTTAAAAAATCCATATATAAAAGAGGGAATATTTATGTCTGATAATGAAAGAAGAGTGGGTACGGTATCAAGAGGTATCCGCTGCCCTATCATAAGAGAGGGAGACGACCTCGCGGCTATTGTAACCGACAGCGTGCTTGAAGCGGCAGAAGCCGAGGGCTTTGAGCTTCGCGACCGCGATGTTATCTCGATAACAGAATCTATCGTAGCGCGTGCGCAGGGTAACTACGCATCTGTTGACGACATCGCCCAAGACGTTAAGGCTAAGCTTGGCGGCGGCACGGTAGGCGTTATTTTCCCCATACTTTCCCGTAACCGTTTTGCTATATGCCTTCGCGGTATCGCAAAGGGCGCAAAGAAAATAGTGCTTATGTTAAGCTATCCTTCCGACGAGGTAGGAAACGAGCTTGTAAGCCTCGATAAAATTGACGCAGCGGGAATCAATCCCTACTCCGACGTTCTTTCACTTGAAGATTACAGACGCCACTTCGGCGTAAATAAGCACGAATTCACGGGCGTTGACTACGTTGAATACTACGGCAACCTTGTCCGCGAAGCAGGTGCTGAAGTTGAAATAATCTTCGCAAATCAGGCAAAGGCTATACTTGATTATGCCGACTGCATTATCAACTGTGATATTCACACTCGTGCACGTACAAAGAGAATACTCAAGGCTGCAGGCGCTAAGATCGTGTGCGGACTTGACGAGATCATGACTGCACCCGTAAAGGGAAGGGGCTGCAACGAAAAGTACGTACTTCTCGGCTCGAATAAGTCGACTGAAGATAAGATCAAGCTCTTCCCCAGAGAGTGCAAGGACTTGGTTCTCGATATTCAGGCGCGTGTGCTCAAAGCGACAGGTAAGCACGTAGAAGTAATGGTATACGGCGACGGCGCGTTCAAGGATCCCCAGGGTAAGATATGTGAGCTTGCAGACCCGGTAGTATCCCCTGCATTCACAGAC
>JAZNQU010000056.1:0-4925 GCA_045590315.1 Eubacteriales bacterium | reverse complement strand
ATTATAAGTAAATTTGCCATAAAGCTATGGTCATCCTTTCTAAGTTTCTTTACCACTTATAATATTTTTATTCTGCGGGGATGTAACTGTCGCCCGGTAAAGCTTTAATCAGATCAAGAATTTCAAGCTTTGTCAGAGCCGACATTATATCCGATGTCGGGAATTTTTCACACGCAAGCGCTTCCGCATTTATGTTTTTTGCTTCACACACCCGATTGAAAACATAACTTTCAACCTCTGTAAGATTGTCCGGGATTTGCTTTTTCTCGCTTGCCGGTTTGATTTCCGTGTTTTCTTTTTCGATTTCAGTTTCTGAGGTTTTGTTTTTTGAAGAGGTCTTTTTCTGCGCGCTGTTTTTCACTTTCTTTATACCGCTTAAAAGTTTTCCTGCAGAAAAGCCCTTGTCTTCGCCAACCTTTGCCTGGCTATGTCTTTTTGTCTTTTGCTTAGGCGATATCAGCGACGACTCAAAAGCTGTATTGACTCCGCGCGGCACGGCTACGTCAAAGTTCGTGTTTTCCATCACAGCGTTTAAATACGAATACTGGCATACGAAGTCTTCAACTATATCCGCCGCAGTCGTTATTGGCTTTGCACCGTCCTTGATAAGAGATATCGGACCTTCGCTTGTTGGAGACGTTATATCTCCGGGAACAGCATAAACTCCTCTGCTCTGTTCGGTTGCAAATTTTGTTGTGATGAGAGCGCCGCTTCTCCCTTTGCACTCGATAAGTGCAACAGCGTCCGAAAGTCCGCTTATTATACGATTACGTATCGGGAAATTTTTGCCTGCCGGCGGTGTACCGGGTGCAAACTCCGTAACAAGCGCACCGTTTTTCGCTATCAGCTTTGCAAGCTCACGGTGCTCGTTTGGATATATACGGTCAATACCCGTTCCCATAACGGCAATAGTCTTACCGCCGTTATTTATTGCGGCAAGCTGTGCGATACTGTCGTTGCCAAACGCCATACCGCTGATAACGACCGACTTTGCACGGGCAAGTCCGCCTCCTATCCTGTATGCGGCTATTTTACCGTAATCGGTATAGCTTCTTGTGCCTACAACGCCGACCGTGAGCACCTCGTTTAAATTCGGGAGTGTTCCGTACACGTATAAAAGTACGGGATATGCATATATCCATTTAAGCTTGACGGGATAATCAGGCTCCTGACAATGAAGCAAGCGGACCGAATGTTGTTTGCAAAAATCATATACCTCTTTTGCCTGTGACAAATCTTTATCACACAGCTTTTTTGCAAACTTACGCTCAAGTCCGTCTATTTTTGCATAGTCATCAAGCCCTGCTTTATAAATTTCTTTTGCGTCCTTAAAATACTCCAAAAGAAGTGCATAGTTCTTATTTGCGACGCCACCCGTAAGACTCAACCATAACCAGTATATGTAATCGTCCACAATACATACCGTCACTTTCGTTTTCTCTTGAAAAGTTCCCACATTAAAACAGAGGAGGCAACAGACGCATTGAGCGATTCGGTGTTTTCCGCCATAGGAATAAACACGCTTTTATCGCACGCGTCAATTATACTCTTATCAAGTCCGCTTCCTTCGTTACCTATAACAAAGCAGACGCTTTCGCTATCACCTAACTCAAGTTTATCAAGGCTAACCGCCTCTCTGTCAAGAGCCGCGGCAAAAACACGCACACCGAGTGCACGCATTTTTTCTATTTCCACGAGCGCATCGTCCACAAGCTTTATCGGGGCTTTGAAAACAGCGCCCATAGAGCCCCTGACTACTTTGGGTGAAAACAGGTCGCAACATCCGCCATCAATTATTACAGCGTCTATATCAAACGCACAAGCCGAGCGCAGTGCGGTTCCGAGATTTCCGGGGTCGCGGACGTCGCAAAGCATAACTGCGGCACGCGGAGCATCAAAAAACTTTTCATTATTATATATTGTATTATATTTTTGAAAAAAGTCAATAGTTTTTGCAACAGTTATTATGCCCTGAGGCGATTTTTCCGTGGTAATTTTTTCAAACACACAATCATCAAGCACAAGCACACGTGTTTTGTCGCTTTTCTTCTCTTCAAGCGACTTCATAACGTATTCTGTAAACTCTGATCTTTCAGCGCAAAATCTCTCGCTTAAAAGAACGAATTCTATATCTGCGCCATACTGTATCGCCTCACAAAACAGCTTTTCGCCGTCGAGCATAAACAAGCCTTCCTCTTCGCGGTATTTTTTCATAGAAAGCTTTGCAAGACGTGTTATTGTGGGATTGTTTTTCGATAGTATGATTTCCTTTTTCATATATTACCTATCTTAAATAAATTTAAAAACCCGGTAAAAACCGGGTTTTATAGCTTTTTTATTTGTTAAGTGCTGCTTTAGCCTTTTCTGCGATTGCTGCAAACGCTTCCTTATCGGAAACTGCGATTTCAGCAAGCATCTTGCGGTTGAGGTCGATTCCTGCAACCTTGAGGCCGTGCATAAGTGTTGAATAGTTCATGCCGCAAACCTTAGCCTGCGCGGAAATTCTGGTGATCCAGAGAGAACGGAAGTCTCTCTTCTTCATCTTTCTTCCTGCAAACGCGTAGTTTCCGCTCTTCATGACCTGTTCTTTGGCCATCTTGAAGTGCTTACTCTTTGCGCCCCAGTAGCCCTTTGCGAGCTTGAGCATTTTATTTCTTCTCTTGCGAGTCATCATCGCGCCTTTAACTCTTGCCATTTTATCTTATCCTCCTAAGTTACCGTATTCTAAAATTTTCGAAAATTACTTTTTGCCAAGAAGAGTCTTTACAGCCGGTGCGAAGGATTCGCTGAGGTAACCGGACTTACGAAGTGCTCTCTTACGCTTTGTTGTCTTAAGGCCGAGCTTATGACGGCGATTGGAGTGGCTGAGCTTTACCTTGCCGCTCTTTGTGAGTGAAAATCTCTTAGCTGTTGCGGAATGTGTCTTAATCTTTCCCATTTTTGTTTCTCCTTTACAAATTGCTTACTTCTTGATAGGCGCTACAAGCATCGACATGAAGCGTCCTTCGAGAGTAGGTTTCTTATCGACTTGACCGATCTCGGAAATTGCCTCTTCAAACTTTGTGAGCATGTCTCGGCCGATTTCGAGATGCGTCATTTCGCGTCCCTTGAATTTTACGACCACTCTTACCTTGTTTCCTGAATTCAAGAAACGGGTCGCATGGTTGACCTTTGTCTGAAAGTCATGCGTATCTATGCGGCAGGAGAGCTGAATTTCCTTAACTTCAACTGTCTGCTGCTTTTTACGCGCTTCTTTTTCCTTCTTGTTGCGTTCAAAGCAAAACTTTCCGTAATCCATAATACGGCATACGGGCGGCTGCGCGTTCGGAGCCATAAGCACCAGATCCATATCTTTGTCATAAGCCATATTGAGTGCATCCTTGATGGGGAAAATACCGAGAGCTTCTCCGTCTGCTCCCACAAGTCTTACCTCTTTTGCCTTGATTTCGCCGTTTATCAGCATATCCTTTGAGCTAATACAAAACACCTCCGAAAAGGAAAAAAATAAGAGTGCAAAGAATCTCCGCACTCACACAAGCATAGACCGCCGACAATAAAGGCGAGTCTTTACTATTGACCGTATTCGCTGCGCGATACGGTGAGAACGGTTAATTCTGCTTCTTTGTACCCTGCAAGTATACCACAGAAAAATCGACTTGTCAATAGTTTTTTCAAAAAAAGATTATCCCGGACGCATTTTTTACACGGGATAAAAATTTTGTTGCAATTTTTAAAGCATTGTGCTATACTACTGTATTATAAGGAAATTTCAGGAAAGGTTTTGCCCCATGAAAAAATATATTGCCATTCTCGGCTTCGGTGTTGTCGGCAGCGGATGTGCCGACGTACTTGATACCAACAAAAAGCTGATAGCCGAAAGATGCGGTTTCGAGATAGAAGTCAAATACATTCTCGACCTCAGAGATTTTCCCGACAGTCCGTATGCGGATAAGGTAGTTCACGACTACAATATCATACTTGATGACCCCGAGGTCGAGCTCGTTGCGGAAATGATGGGCGGCTCACACCCGGCGCTCGAGTTTTCGCTTGCAGCAATGAACGCAAAGAAGAGCGTTGTTACCTCAAACAAGGAAGTCGTTGCAACTCACGGACTTGAGCTTCTTGCCTGCGCGAAAGAAAACGGCGTTTCGTATATGTTCGAAGCGAGTGTGGGCGGCGGTATTCCAGTAATACACACGATAGACACTTCACTTGTTCAGAATGATATAAAGGAAATAAGCGGTATCCTAAACGGTACCACAAACTATATTCTAACACAGATGAACACCGTAGGTGCGGATTTTGAAACTGCTCTTTGTGAGGCTCAGGCAAAGGGATATGCGGAAGCCAATCCTTCAGCCGACGTTGACGGTATTGACGCCTGCCGCAAGATTGCGATACTCGCATCCCTTGCTTTCGGCAAGCTTATCCCGACCGATAAAATTCATACAGAGGGTATACGAGACATCGCACGCAAAGACGTTGAAAACGCACAGGCTGCCGGATACGCGATAAAGCTTATCGGCAGAACCTTTGCAGATAACGGCAAAATATGCGCGTACGTCTGCCCGATGCTTGTAAGTGCACGCGACCCTCTTTCCACTGTAAACGATGTATTTAACGGAATCAAGATAGACGGCGACGCGGTGGGCGAAGTAATGCTTTACGGACGCGGTGCCGGTAAGCTTCCCACGGCAAGTGCTGTTGTATCGGACATCATCAATATCCTTTCGGGAAGCGGAGTTTCCTACTCCTGGAAGAGCGCTGAGTCTGACAAGATCATCTGCTTTGATGAGGTTATATCAAAGCATTATATCCGCACTGCAGGTGAGTCTTCACTTCTTGAAGGCTTCACAAAAATCGCTGACGGCGCATATATTACGTGCAAGATGAGCGAAGCCGATGCAAACGAGCTTGTAAACAAG
>JAZNQU010000055.1:0-2326 GCA_045590315.1 Eubacteriales bacterium | reverse complement strand
CAAGGCTGAAAAAATCGTTCTCGGCCTGCCGGTCAATATGAACGGTACCGAGGGGCCGCGCGCACAAAAGGTACGCGAATTTGCCGCCCTTTTGGAAAAAGAGCTTGACGGCGAAGAGATAGTCTTTTTTGACGAAAGATGCAGTACGATGGCGGCTCATCAGATTCTTAATATAACCGACACACGAAGCAAACGCAGAAAAGAAGTTATCGACACTCTTTCTGCGCAGATAATACTGCAAAACTATATGGACTCGCACAAATAAGCGCTTAAAAAATCACTTGTCAGCATAAAATAAAATTGCGGCAGGAGCATCTCCTGCCGCAAAAGCTTTACTTTTTCACAAGTATTCTGTTTTTTGTCTGAACAACGTGCGTCTTGTAGAAGTCGAGCTGTTTTGCATAGGCTTCCCGTGTCAGATGCGCGCCGTCGGTTGATTTGCCCGGGTCAAGCGTACCGTCTTCGAGAACAAAAAGCCCCGAGCAGTCAAGATAGAAGACTCTGTATTCTTCTGCAATCTCTTTAAGCTTTTCGTTGAACTCTGGCACACTGCTGTTTTTAAGCTTGAACGGGTTCATTATTCTTGACACTTCAAACGACACCGTTACCGGCATAATGGACTGAAGATATATCGGTCTGTTTCCGGCAACTCCTTTTATATCGGCAATCATTTCTTTGTATTTGTTTACAAAATTATCCATTGTCCAACCAAGCTCATTGAGCCCTGTTGCAACGTACACCGCGTCAAAATCATTGTTTTCGCGCAAAGCTTCTTTTACGGTGAAGTTTTCGCCGTTAAGCTTTACGAACGCGGCTTTGTCGTATTCGGCAACAGAAAAGCCGACGCTGCAATAGTTTATAGGCTCGACGTCGGTATATCTGACAAGTCCGAGCATACGTGAGTCTCCGATAAAAACACAGCGCTCAAAATATGAAAGCTCTGCCGCCTCACTTTCGGGCACGGGCAAGGCATAGTCGTAAGGCACGTAAAGAACACCTATCTCGGGGTCCTCGATTATATTTTCATTTGCTTCTGATTTTACATTCACTCCGTGTGAGCAAGCTTCTGATGTAATCCTTGACAGCGCCTCTTCTCTCTCTTCAAAAGCGGAAGAAAGATCTGTTTTAAGGCAAAGAAACACACCTGTTACAATACAGGCAAGTATTATAAGCAAGATAATAAGCGAACTGCGCTTCATATCTGTCCTCCGTTCTGAAATATTTTTATAGAAAAACAAGGGGTTTTATTTTTATGGAAAACTTCGCAAAATACACCGACTCTGTAATAGACGAAATAACAAAAACAGGTTTGCGCAAGTCGCTTCTTCTGCACGTGTGCTGCGCGCCCTGCTCAAGCTATGTGCTTGAATACTTAAACAAATATTTTGATATTACCGTGTATTTTTATAACCCCAATATCGACAGCGAAGAAGAATACCGCTACCGCGCCGACGAAGAAAAACGTCTGATAGGTGAAATGGGACTTGAAAACAGTGTCACATACACCGAGGGAAAGTACTTCCCCGAAGAATTTTACCTCGCGGCAAAAGGCTTTGAAAATGAACGCGAGGGCGGCGCAAGATGCGCAAAGTGCTTTGAACTCAGACTTGAGTCTGCAGCAAAACGTGCCCTTGAGGGAAATTTTGACTATTTCACCACTACCCTGTCGATAAGTCCGCTTAAAAACAGCGCTCTCTTAAACGCACTGGGCAAAAAAATGAGTGAAAAATACGGCGTGAACTATTTGTATTCCGATTTCAAGAAGAAAAACGGTTACAAACGCTCGGTAGAATTATCAAAAAAATACTCACTCTACAGGCAGAACTACTGCGGATGTTCATTTTCAAAAAAACAAGCCGAAAGCGACGGGCGTGCGTGATTTATTTCTCGTTTTGATAGCCCTCGTTTTCCTCGTAAAGCGCCATAAGCGTCTCTTCAAGCTCGACTTGTTCCTTATAAAGCTTGTCCGCAAGAATATAGTCGCTTGCAGCGTCACCTTCAAGCTCGGCCGATATCCGGTCGAGCTCTTTTTCTATGCGCTCGATCTCATCTTTAACGAAAATTTTGCGTTTTTCAAGCTTGCGCTTTTGCGCTGCCTGCTCTTTTGATGCAAGAAACTGCTCTTTTGAACCCGAAAGCTCTTTAGCCTGCACTCCGGGGGACACAGATGTTTCCTGCGCGGCTTTTATCGACTTGTAACTCTGATACTCCTCGTACGTGCCGTCAAACACACACGGTGGCTTTGCTCCCAAATCAAGCATTCTCGTTGCAAGCTTTTTTACAAAATAACAAGTCGGATCGTAGCCATGTCGTTCTGTGAGCCAAG
>JAZNQU010000054.1:0-2096 GCA_045590315.1 Eubacteriales bacterium | reverse complement strand
CGGACTTAGAATCGTCAATAAAGTTCAAAACTTTTTCAGGAAGGTCGTCGCCATCAACATAGGTTTTGTTTACCCATTTTCTTATCTTTCTTTGGATTTTCTCGGTTGCTTTAATCGGCTCAACGTCAAAAACCTCTCTTGCTACAGAGTATGCAAGCCCAAATAATTCAATGTGATTTATATCTAATTTGGAAATATCCATTATGTACACTCCTAACAAACCATTTGATATATGTAATTATATCATATCTAACAGTTCAAAACAAGATTAGGAAATTGATCGCTGATAGTTTCTTCCTCGCAAGCATCGTGGATGGATATCCACACTTGTTAGGGTTTCCCCTAATACCCCAAACCTCGCTCAAAATAAAAAAAGAATGTTCATAACGGTCAAGTCCGTTATGAACATTCAACATGGTGCCGGTGGCCGGACTCGAACCGGCACGCTGTCGCCAGCGGTGGATTTTGAGTCCACTACGTCTGCCAATTCCATCACACCGGCGTGTGACACAATCCGTATTATACACTGCATCTGCGGCTGTTGTCAAGCAGTAAAGCGCGATATTGTAAACTTTTTTACCGTCTATAGCATAATTAGGTGGACAAATCTCCAATTTTCGTGTAGAATAGTAGATACTGTACTCAGAGGAGGATATGTTGATGACTATGAAACGAATCCTGTGCACGATGCTTGCACTCACACTCGCAGCTGCCTGCTTGCTGTTCGGCGGTTGCTCTACCCCGTCTGTCGCGATGCAGGTAAATGGTACTACATATGAAATGGGTGACTATCTCGCCTATATGTTTAACACCATCAATTCCGATTATCAGCTGTATATGTACTATGCCTATTATGGCTACGGCAGCGAGGACATCGCCGACCAAACCTTCACCTACGGAGAGGGTGACGACGCTCAAACGCTGTCCCTCGACGAGTATGTCAAACAGCTCACGAAAGACACCATCGTCCGTCAAGAGGCGGTTAAAGAACTCATGAAGCAGTACAAAATCGAGTGGGATGCCGAGCTGCTCAAAACGGCTGAGGAAAACCTCGCCGAGTTGACAGCCGATGCCTATCTCGACCTCGGCTTTAACAACACCCGCTATAGTAATATGTATAAAGCGGTCTCGCTTAACGAGTCCTCACTGTTTAACGGCTTATACGACGACGGCGGTATCAAAGAGGTATCCGATGCTGACGAGCGCGCTTGGTTCGATGCGCACTATTTTAGTTACAAAGCCATCGAAATTTCCCTGGTTGATTCGGAATCCAAAGAACTGTCGGATGCGGAAGTTGCCAAAATCCAAACGCAGCTGAACGGGTATTTGGACCTGTATAATAAAAACGGCAAAAACGGCGACGCCTTTGACGTGGCTTACCGTCAGTATTTAGCGGATACCGCAGAGAAAGACGAGAAAGACACGAAAGCGAAAGACGAGTCCGTAACGGATGAAAAGCCTGACGAAGAGGAAGAACTCGAAACCGCTGCCCGCAACGATATGATCGACGAAGACATGGACGAAGAACTCGTCAAGGTACTCAAAGAAATGAATGAGGGCGAAATTGCCGTCAAGACCTATCAGAAGAACGGCACCACCAAGACCATGGCCTTGATTCTTCGCATGGATCCCGAGGCGGAGCGCGGAACGGACAAGGACGGAAACGCCGTTGACTACTATGCCGACAGTCACGACCAGACGTTGCAGTACATGAAGTACGACGAACTGGACAAAGAGATCGAAGCGAAAGTAAAAGAAGTTGCGGCTACCGTTACCGTCAATGACCGTGCGATCAAAGCCGCCGATCCCGAGGCAATGCTGAAGTTATTACTGGGCGCGTAACAAAAAAGCCGGAGAATTTAAAAATTTCTCCGGCTTTTTCTTGACAAGCGTCATTTGCTGTGCTATACTCAAATGCACAGTGAGTTGCGGCTTTAGCTCATCTGGTAGAGCGCCACCTTGCCAAGGTGGAGGTAGCGAGTTCGAGCCTCGTAAGCCGCTCCAAACGAAAATCCGTTCACGAAAGTGGACGGATTTTTGTTTGTATTATTCACCATTCATTTTTCATCCTTCATTCTTCATTATAAAAGAACGGA
>JAZNQU010000053.1:0-6852 GCA_045590315.1 Eubacteriales bacterium | reverse complement strand
AACGGCTTTCTGTTAAACGTCTCAATCGACGGAAAACAAATTTTCGTTTCAGATGTAAAAAAAGCTGACCTTGAAGAATTCTTAAACAAATTTTCTGAAAAACTCATTGTTTATGATTCAAAAAGTATATTCAAGACAACCGACATAGATCCCCTGTGCGCATTTAAATTTGATATAAAACTTGCAGCATATGTTGCGGACTCAACAATAGGCAAATATGAGATTGAACGTCTTGCGCTGAAGTATCTCTCACAGACCACAGGAGCAAATGAGAACGACGCCGCGCTTATCTACAGACTATACGCACCACTTTATAAAGAGCTCGAAGAAACGTCTGCTCTTAACGTTTTGCTTGAAATTGAACAGCCTCTTGCGGGAGTGCTTTCGGACATCGAAAAACAGGGCTTTAAAATTGATGCTGACGGACTCACGGCATTCGGAAAAGCACTCGGTATTGCATCAGAAGAAACAGCACAAAGAATCTATGAAGCCGCCGGAATTGAATTTAATATAAACTCGCCAAAACAGCTCGGCGAAGTTCTGTTTGTAAGACTGGGGCTTCCCTCTTCAAAAAAGACAAAAACCGGCTATTCAACAAACGCAGAGGTGCTTGAAAAGCTTGCGCCGTATTATCCTGTTGTAAGAGATATACTTGATTACAGACAAATCGTAAAATTAAAAAGCACATATACGGATGCCTTGGTCGCGCTTGCCGATGAAGACAAAATTATTCACACAAGCTTCAATCAAACGGTGACCGCCACCGGAAGACTTTCATCAACAGAACCTAATTTACAGAATATACCGATTCGCACAGAACTCGGGCACGAGCTCCGTAAATTTTTCATTCCAAAGAGTGCGGACAACATCTTTATTGACGCCGACTATTCACAGATCGAATTGCGTCTTCTTGCCGAAATATCGAAAGATGATAACATGATAAACGCATTTTTAAGCGGCGTCGACATACACACATCAACCGCTTCTCAGGTTTTCTCAGTACCTCTTGATGAAGTTACACCTGAACTCAGAAAACGCGCTAAAGCTGTAAACTTCGGTATCGTGTACGGAATAGGTGACTATTCTCTTTCGCAGGATCTTGGCGTGACAAAACGCGAAGCAGGCGAATATATAGACGGATACAAGAAGAATTATCCTAAAATAGAACAGTATCTCAAAGATATTGTCGCTCAAGCTTATGAAAAAGGTTATGTGACCACAGAACTCGGCAGAAGAAGATACATTCCCGAATTAAGCGCTTCTAAATCAATGCTGAAAAAATTCGGCGAGAGAGTCGCTATGAACAGTCCGATCCAGGGTACTGCTGCAGACATAATCAAAATTGCCATGATAAACACCTTTAAAAGCCTGAAAATGGCAGGAATCGATGCAAGACTCATTCTCCAGGTGCACGACGAACTTGTTATTGAGGCAAATAAAGCTGTAGCTGACAGAGCTGCCGAAATATTAAAATTTGAAATGGAAAACGCAGTAAACTTCAAGGTGCCGCTTGACTGCGAAGTTAGTTTTGGAAATACATGGTTTGAATGCAAATAATCTTAATCTTACACCGTGTTCACAAATTGTTTATTTTGTTATGTTATAATTAAATATTATCTTAGATTTGGTGAAGTAAATGATTATACTTGGAATCGACCCCGGACTTGCCATTGTCGGTTATGGCGTGATAGAATACAAGTCTCCGAAATTCAGTACTCTCGCACATGGCGCGATACTTACACCTGCTCACACAAAGGTAGAGGACAGGCTTATTGAAATATATAACCGCCTTAACGACATTATAGCCTTGTATAAGCCCGATGCTGTTGCAGTTGAGGAATTGTTCTTTAATACAAACCAGAAAACAGTTATATCGGTTGCCGAAGCGAGAGGTTGTATACTTCTCTGCTGTAAAATGAACAACATTCCAATTTTTGAATATACACCCTTGCAGGTTAAGCAGTCTGTTGTCGGATACGGACGCGCTGATAAAAAGCAGGTCATTCACATGGTAAAGCTTCTCTTAAAACTTGAAAGC
Organism: Eubacteriales bacterium; assembly: GCA_045590315.1. Taxonomy (GTDB): domain Bacteria; phylum Bacillota; class Clostridia; order Oscillospirales; family CAG-272; genus UBA4717. Next base: position 4,814 of record JAZNQU010000053.1, on the reverse strand, counting down.
GCACCAAAGCTTGACGATACCTGCGACGCTCTCGCAATTGCAATTTGTCACGCTAACTGTTCAAATTCAAGAATGAAAAACTACTTCAATTCATAAAACTCTGGAGGAATTATGATACACTACGTCACAGGCGAGCTTGTTACTACCGAGCCGTCAGCAGTCATCGTTGACACCGGAAATATAGCTTTTAAGCTTTTTGTAAGCGACAATACAATCGCCGCACTTTCTTCTAAAATAGGCTCAAAAGTCAAAATCTACACCTACCTTGCTGTACGCGAGGATGCAATGGACCTTTACGGCTTCCATACCCTTGAAGAAAAAGGCGCATTTAATATGCTTATAACTGTTTCGGGTGTAGGCCCAAAAGCCGCACTTGCAATTCTTTCAGTTCTTACGCCAGGCTCATTCGCGCTTGCCGTATCTTCAGGAGACGTTAAGGCAATATCAAAAGCAAGCGGTATTGGTCCTAAAATTGCGGCACGAGTAGTTTTAGAGCTCAAAGATAAGTTGTCTAAAGAGCTTGGCAGTGTTAGCGCAAACGATTACGCTGCACCTGCTCCCCGTCCTGCCGGTGAGCTCGGACGGTACTCTGATGCGCTTAACGCTCTCATCGTTCTCGGCTATTCGAGAAGTGAAGCAGCCGATGCCCTCAAGGGACTTGACCCAAAATCGATGCAGCTTGAAGATATGATTACAGCCGCACTAAAAAATTTGATGAGGTAAATTTTTTATATGATGAACGAAATGGATTTTGAAGATCGCATTATCTCTACGGAATACAAGGCAGAAGACGCTGATACCGAAAGAAGTCTGAGACCCGAAAATTTAAATGAATACATAGGCCAGGAAAAAGCAAAAGAAAGCTTAAAGGTTTATATCGAAGCTGCAAAGCAGCGCGGTGATGTGCTCGACCACGTGCTCCTTTACGGCCCTCCCGGACTTGGCAAGACTACACTTTCCGGAATAATTGCAAACGAGCTTGGAGTTAATATTCGTGTAACGTCCGGACCTGCCATTGAAAAGCAAGGCGACCTTGCCGCTCTTCTTACAAATCTTAATGACAACGACGTTCTCTTTATAGATGAGATTCACCGTCTTTCAAGACAGGTTGAAGAAATACTCTACCCTGCAATGGAGGATTTCGCTCTTGACATAATTATCGGTAAAGGGCCGAGCGCTCAGAGCATACATCTGCCTATCCCGCGCTTCACCCTGATCGGCGCAACAACACGTGCAGGACAGCTTACAACTCCGCTTCGTGACCGTTTTGGAGTGTTACTGAAGCTTGAGCTATATACTGTAGAAGAGCTTGCAGAAATCGTACGCAGAAGCGCACGGATACTCGGCGTACCGATAGATGATGAAGGTGCTCTCGAAATAGCATCGCGTTCCCGCGGAACTCCGAGAATAGCCAACAGACTTTTAAAGCGTGTGCGTGATTTTGCACAGGTAAAATATGACGGGAAGATCACATTAAAAACGGCTACAAGCGCGCTTAACGTACTTGAAATTGATGAACTCGGTCTTGATAATACCGACAGAAAAATGCTTGAGACTATCATACACGCATACGGAGGCGGACCGGTTGGACTCGAAACGCTTGCCGCAACCGTCGGTGAAGAAGCAATCACCCTTGAAGATGTGTATGAGCCCTACCTTATGCAAATCGGCTATTTAAGCCGCACACCTCGCGGCAGATGTGCAACAAGACTTGCATACGAGCATTTAAATATTCCCTACACAGCCGCATCAAACAATTCGACACAGATTGGATTCTTTGACGATAGCGCACAAGATAAATAGTTATAAATACCGACGCAGAGGAAATCTTAACAATGTGGAAAGCAGACAACTGGACAGAATACGAACTGATAGACACCTCAGACGGAGAACGTCTTGAGCGATGGGGTAAGAATATACTTATAAGACCGGACCCGCAGGTAATATGGAAGAATGTTAAACGCGACGCGCGCTGGTCAAAGCCTGACGGAACATACAAGCGTTCGCAGGCAGGTGGCGGTGCTTGGAAATCATCATCTTTACCTGAACAGTGGGACATTTCATATGACTCGCTTGGGTTAAACTTTCTTATAAAGCCCACAGGCTTTAAGCATACAGGACTCTTCCCCGAGCAGGCGGTAAACTGGGAGTGGTTCAGCAGCCTTATACGCGAAGCTAAACGGCCGATAAAGGTGCTTAATCTTTTTGCATACACCGGCGGTGCTACAATAGCCTGCGCAAAAGCAGGCGCATCAGTTTGCCACGTCGATGCTTCGAAAGGAATGGTTGCACAGGCTAAAATCAACGCCGCAAAATCCGGCCTTGCAGACGCACCGATCAGATACATCGTTGACGACTGCAAAAAATTCATAGAACGCGAAATCAGGCGCGGCAACAAATATGACGCCGTTATAATGGACCCGCCGTCATACGGACGCGGACCGTCCGGAGAGTTGTGGAAGCTTGAGGAATCGATTGCAGAATTCATTTCACTCTCCGCCGAAGTTTTAAGCGATTCACCCTTGTTTTTCTTACTCAATTCATATACCACAGGCCTTTCGGCTTCAACCATGGGATATTTGCTTGAACTTATATTAAAACCAAGAGTTGGCGGACACGTCATATCTGATGAGATCGGACTACCCGTATCCTCCACAGGCTCTTATCTTCCCTGCGGAGCATCCTCGCGCTGGACAAGTCAAAAGCAATAAAGGAATTTTCAAATGAATCAGGAACCGTTTATTCAAATCAAAAACGTCTCGTTTTCATACGATGAAGGCTCAGATACCGTAGAGTCTCCTGCAGTAAATGACATTACCCTTGATATCGAAAAAGGGTCATTCGTTGCAGTTTTGGGACATAACGGATCCGGTAAATCCACCCTTGCAAAGCTATTAAACCTTATACTCACGCCAACAAGCGGCAAGATATTCGTCGGCTCTACCGATCTTACTGACCCGGAACTTGATGAAAATGACGTTCTTGAAATAAGAAAAAACATCGGTATGGTGTTTCAGAACCCCGATAATCAGCTTGTTGCAACTATAGTTGAAGAGGACGTTGCCTTCGGTCCCGAGAATCTCGGACTTGAGCCTGCAGAAATCCGACGTCGAGTCGACAATGCACTCGGACTTGTCGGAATGAGTGAATATAAACGTCACTCACCTCATCAACTCTCAGGTGGACAAAAGCAGCGCGTGGCAATCGCCGGTATAATCGCAATGATGCCCGAATGTATCGTGTTTGATGAATCAACCGCAATGCTTGACCCCGCGGGACGAAAAGAAGTTATGGAAACCATACTTAAGCTCAAAGGCGAACATAACATTACGATTATTCATATCACTCACTATATGAACGAGGCTCTTCTTGCAGACCGTGTTATAGTTATGAACGAAGGCCACTTGATTTGTGACGGAACACCGTACGAAGTGTTTACCAACACAAATCTTATAAAAAGCGCAGGTCTTGATGTTCCCCAGCAGTTAGATTTGATCCATGAGCTTAATTTGATGGGACATGATATCCCCTCTCCGAAATCGCTCGATATAGATGATTGTGCCAAATCAATATATGACTATTACAGTGAGAACAGAAAGCAAAATATATGAATGCAATTGAAATAAGCAACGTATCGTATACCTACAGTAAATCAACACCCTTTGAAAAGCTCGCTCTTGATAATCTGTCGATTTCGTTCAAGGCAGGGATAATCACCGGGCTTATGGGCCATACCGGATCAGGCAAATCAACGCTTGTCAGACTCTTTAACGGTCTTGAAAAACCTGATAGCGGTACGGTGAAGGTCTTTGGCGAAGATATATGGCAAGAGCCAAAACAAATCAGTAAATATCGCTATAAAGTCGGCCTTGTTTTTCAATATCCTGAGTATCAGCTTTTTGAAGAAACTGTCAGAGCCGACATCGCATTCGGGCCGAAGAATATGAAGCTTGATAACGATGAAATTGAAAAGCGTGTACATGATGCAGCACAGCTTTGCGGTATAGATAAGCTCTTACTTGATAAATCACCGTTTGATCTCTCAGGCGGTCAAAAAAGACGCGTCGCCATTGCAGGGATAATGGCAATGCAGCCTGAGATACTCGTACTTGACGAGCCGGCAGCCGGTCTCGATCCGAGAGGACGCGAGGAAATATTCAACGGTATAGTCGAATATCAGAAATCAAAGGCGGCAACTGTTATAATTGTCAGCCACAGTATGGAGGATATGGCAAAATATTCGGACGAAATTGCCGTTATGAGCCATGCAAAACTATATATGCAAGGCACAAAAGAAGAAGTTTTCGCACACAGCGACGAACTCTGCTCTGTCGGACTTGACGTTCCGCCTATAACGTATATGTCACAAAAACTTTCCAAATTAGGTGTGCCGATAAAAAACAACTGCTATTCTGTGCAGTCTGCCGCAGGCGAGCTTGATGCGCTCATGAAAAAATAATCTTGCTATCCCTTTATATTTACGTCGTCTGACGTATGGAGAAACATATGATAAAAGATATTACGCTCGGACAATTTTTCCCTGGCAACTCAATTCTTCACAGGCTTGATGCGAGAATTAAAATAATACTGACAATTCTGTTCATTGTAATTGTGTTTTTGGCAAAAAATCTGTATTCGTATCTTACGTTACTGTTTTTTACAGCAATTGTCGTTTTAACATCTAAAATTCCGCTCAAAACAGTAATTAAAAGCTTAAAGCCAATTGTTATAGTTCTTATTTTCACTTCAATACTAAACATATTCTGGACAGTTGGTGATCATCTTGTTTTCTCTTTCGGCATAATTAAGGTATA
>JAZNQU010000052.1:0-2517 GCA_045590315.1 Eubacteriales bacterium | reverse complement strand
GCCGGGGCCTCCGCCGAGCACGAGTACGTCAAATAATTCCATTTTTATGCCCCCTTATTTCGCAAGAAGAGTTGTGAAGTTTTCAAGGTTCTTGCAAAGCTCCTTCTGGAAGCGAGCTGCAGGAGAGCCGTCAACTGCGCGGTGGTCATATGTAAGGGAAAGTCCCATCGCAGGATATACCTGGAGCGAGCCGTCAGGTGCCTTGCGTACACGGTCGGTTGTTGTGCATACGCCGAGGATACCTGTCTGCGGCGGATTGATAACGGGAGTGAATGACTCAACTCCGAGGTTACCGAGGTTGGATACCGTGAACGAGCCGCCTGTGAGCTTATCGGGGCTGATATTGCCCTCTCTGCACTGTGCAGCAAGTTCTTTAACCGCCTTTGATATTTCAAGAAGGCTCATTTCGTCTGCGTGGAATATGGTGGGTACCATAAGTCCGCGAGGCGTGTCAACAGCAACGCCGAGGTTTACGTGCTTAAAGAGGCGGATACTGTTGTCGTCAAGCATATGAGCGTTGAGATCAGGGTGATTCAAGAGTGTTCTTGATACCGCGTAAAGCACGATATCTCCAAGAGTGATACCTGCAAGGTCGCCCTCTGCTGCCTTAAGCTGCTTTCTGTAAGCAAGGATATTCGATGCGTCGAAAGACGTATTGTGTGTAAGCTGAGCCATAGTAGAGAGAGATGTATGCATAGACTTGCTTATCGCACGGCGGATACCGCTGAACTTTACGTCTGTGTATTCTTCATCTGCAGATGCCGCAGGTGCGCTTGCTACTGCTGCAGGTGCACTTGCAACAACAGGGTTGTCCATAAGGGTTCTTACGTCGCGCTCGATTATTCTGCCGTTAGGTCCTGTGGGTGTTGCAAGAGATGCGTCAACTCCTGCGCGCTCTGCAAGCTTCTTTGCTCTGGGAGAAATTGCAGATTTTTCGCCGTTTACTGCAGTTGTTTCGACAACGGGTGCAGGTGCAGGTGTTGCCACAGGTGCCTCTGCAGGCTTTTCTTCTACGGGAGCAGCCGCAGGTGCTGCTTCTGCTGCACCGTCAGGGCGCAGAGCTGAGCAGTCCTCGCCGGGGTTTCCGACTGCGCATACGTTTACAAGACAAGGTACCTCTTCCCCGTCCGAGTAAAAAATTTCGAGTAATGTACCTTCTTCGGTAGATTCACATTCGAAGCTCGCCTTATCGGTTTCATATGTAAAGAGAATGTCTCCTACTTTCACCTGATCGCCGACCTTCTTTTCCCAATTACCGATAATACAGCTTTCTACAGTTATACCGGCCTTGGGCATGATAACAGCTTTTGCCAAGATATCGCCTCCTAAATTTTTCATACAGTTTAATTATATCACGATATATTTTATGAGTCAATCACTTTTTGGAAAAAATATTGACTATTGGAAGATTTTATTTTACAATATAGTTAATAAAATAAAGTCAGGTACTACTATGATAAAAAACTTACAAATTTACATAAGCGACTCTTTTGACCCATATAAAAACTTAGCAGTTGAAAGGTATCTTTTGGAAAGTGCTGACGACTGTGTTATTCTCTATCTCTGGCAGAATCAAAACACGGTAGTGATCGGAAGAAATCAGAATCCGTGGTCGGAATGTAAGCTTTCATTACTTGAGTCTGAAAACGGTAAGCTTGCGCGCCGACTTTCGGGCGGAGGCGCTGTGTTCCACGACACGGGAAACCTCAATTTTACCTTTTTGTGCAAAAGTGAAAACTACAACCTTGGGCGTCAGCTTGAAGTAATAAACTCTGCATGTGCTCTTGCAGGAATAAGCGCACAAGTGTCAGGCCGTAACGATATACTTGCAGACGGCAGAAAATTCTCGGGTAACGCTTTTTACAATTCAAAGGGCAAGTCCTATCATCACGGAACTCTGCTCATTTCTGCCGACTTAGAGCGCGCAGGGCGCTATCTTACCCCCGCAAAAGCAAAGCTTGAATCAAAGGGTGTCAAGTCGGTAAGATCGCGTATTGTCAATCTATGCGAGCTTGCGCCGTCACTTACAGTGGAAGCGATGCGCGAGTATATGATGTCCGCCTTTGAAAAAGTGTACGGTATGAAAGCAGAAATGCTTGAAAGTATTGATTCTGACCTGATTTCAGAATACACGGAAGAATTTAAGAGCTGGGATTTTCTATACGGAAAAACAACGCCCTTCTCTATGTCCTGCGAAGGTCATTTTTCATGGGGGCATGCAGAGCTTAAACTCGGCGTTACGGGCGGTGTAATTGATTGTGTAAAACTGTATACCGACTCAATGGACCATGAAATATCAGGGCGTGTTGAAGCCTCTCTTACAGGCTGTCGATTTGATAGTGAGTCTGTCGAAGCGACCCTTTCGTCTTGTGTTCAGTCAATAATCGCAAAAGACATAATAAGCTTACTTAAGGAGCAAGTTTTGTAAACAAAAAAATATATATCGTTTCACTGCTTCGACTTACACTTATTCCTGCAGTACTCATGTCCGTCTTATACCTTGCAGGAGCTAATAAA
>JAZNQU010000051.1:0-26635 GCA_045590315.1 Eubacteriales bacterium | reverse complement strand
CGAGTCTCCCTCGACAAGATAAAGCTCAGTTAATTCTTTTCTCTTTTCGTGGCAGTCAGCAAGCTTATCAGGTCTTCCCCCTCCTGCAGGTCCCGCACTGTTTCTTGCAAGCTCTCTTGCACGCTTTGCCGCTTCTCTTGCTCTGCAGGAGCTTATTGATTTTTCAATTATTATCTTTGCAGACTTCGGATTTTCTTCAAGGTATTCACCAAGCTTATTAAGTACCATTGAATATACAAGCGTGCGTATCTCGGAGTTACCAAGCTTTGCTTTCGTCTGGCTTTCAAACTGCGCGTCAACAAGCTTTACGCTTATAACAACGCAGATACCTTCCATAATATCGTCGCTTGTAAGCTTTTCTTTTTCCTTGAGTATGTTTTTAGCGTGACCGTAATCGTTTATTACCTTTGTTATACCCGTTTTAAAGCCTATTTCGTGAGTACCGCCGTCAACGGTATTCATATTGTTTGCAAAGCTCATTACAACGGATGAATAACTGTCGTTAAACTGTATAGCGACTTCGGCTGTGCTTGTATTCTTTTCAGCCTTCATGTAGATAACGTCTTCATGAATGGGATCAGCCTTTTTTTCGTTATTTAAATATTCAACGTAGCTCTTAAGACCGCCCTCGTAGCAGAAATCAAACTTTTCGGGCTCGTCTTTTCGCTCGTCAATAAGTATAATTCTTATACCTGCGTTAAGGAATGCCTGTTCTCTTACTCTTTTTGCAAGGATATCGGTATTAAATACAGTTTCCTCAAAAATTTCAGGGTCGGGCTTGAAGCGCACGTAAAGTCCGTGTCCGCCATTCGCGTCTCCCTCATCCTTGAACGCTCTTGCTACCTTACCGCGTTCAAATCTTTCTGTATAACGGTGGCCATCAAAGCAGTTGTCTACTTCCATCCACTCGGAAAGTGCGTTAACAACAGATGCACCAACACCGTGAAGTCCTCCGGCAATCTTGTAGCCTTCGCCGCCAAACTTACCTCCTGCATGAAGTACGGTAAATACCACTTCAAGCGTAGGTATACCCATCTTCTGATGCATTTTACTCGGTACTCCGCGTCCGTTATCCTGTACCGAAACACTGTTATCCTTATGAAGTGTTACAGTAATAGTGTCGCAGTATCCCGCAAGCGCCTCGTCAATAGAGTTGTCAACAATTTCGTAAACTAAGTGATGAAGTCCGCGTTCACCGGTTGAGCCTATATACATACCCGGGCGCTTTCTTACCGCTTCAAGTCCTTCAAGTACCTGTATCTGATTTTCGTCGTAGTTACCGGTCGTCTGGTTTTTAATGTTTTCCGCCATTAGATTTGCCGATTCCTTTCATAAATTATGACTGATATTAAACTTTAAAATTATATTTGCTGTACTGCTCGTCCCAAAAGAGAGCCTGAGGATATATCCGAGACAAACACCTTAATTTCGCCTCTGTCGTTAACAATTATAAACGACTTCGGAAAATCCTCCCATGTATTTATGAGGTTTCCCTCTTCTTCTTGTCGCTTCAAAAACTCTTTTGTTATTTTTGAAGTGCTTGCCTTATCAAAATCGAATATTCCGATAATATCTTTTGTTCTCACCGTAAAGGAGTTTCCTATATGAAGATACATAAATACTCCTTTCAATTGTAAATGCCGTTTTTTACATTTATAATCTTTGATGATTCAATCATTTCATCACCAAAGCCCGAAATATCGCACGAGGTTATAATAACCTGTCTGCTATTTAGGCACTCAAGAACAAATTTCTGTCTGCTTGAATCAAGCTCGCTCAAAACGTCATCAAAAAGGAATACCGGATATTCTCCCGTTTCATTTTTTGATATCTCGCCTTCTGCAAGCTTAAGGGCAAGTGCAATACTTCTCTGTTGGCCCTGAGACGCGTATAAGCGCGCTTCTTTTGTGTTAAGATATATTTCTATATCGTCTCTGTGTATTCCGTGAAGAGTCGAGCCTGAAGCTATCTCCCTTTCACGGTCTTTACAGAACAAATCATAATATTTTTCAATTATTTCATTGATATCGCTTCCGTCATAGTCTTTAAGGCTGTTTTTATAGTTAAGAACAACTTCTTCGGATTTTGACATCTGTTTAAAAAACACGCCTACTATTTCTGAAAGCTTTTTTGTATAATCGCGTCTTGTAAGATAAATATACGCCGCTTCTCGTGCAAGCTCTTCGGAATATATGTCTATAATACTCTTATATCTTTTTGGATTATCTTCCGATTGCCTTATAAGTGCATTTCTTTGTTCAAGAATGTGATTATATCGCTGAAGACTTTTTAAATATACCGGCTTAAGCTGACATATTGCGCCATTTAAAAAGCTTCTTCTGACTGCCGGCCCTTCTTTTACTATAGACAAGTGGTCAGGACAGAATAAAACAGCTCTGAAAAGACCAATTACCTCTGAAAGCTTCGCGGGAGCCTTATTTATTTTGCATACACGTCTTTTTGTTTTAAACAACTCAAAATAAAGCTCTCTTTTTCTGTCTTTTTCTTCATAAACCATTTCAAGAGATGTGTTATGAGCACCGAAAGATACCATATCTCTGTCATTTTGAGTACGAAAGCTTTTACCGTGTGCAAATAAATATATACCTTCAAGAGCGTTCGTTTTGCCCTGGGCATTTTCTCCGTAAAGAATATTTACTCCGTTTTCAAATAAAAGAGTCTGTTCTTCTATATTACGAAAGCCCTTAAATTTTATTTTTTCTACAATCATTTAAGCTTTATCGGGAGAACGAGAACCGTCAGTTTTTCGTTTTCCTTGCTCTTTTCAGGCTCCATTACAATACTTATAAGAGGAGAAACGAGCGAAATCTTTACTTTTTCCGAGCTACACGCCTTTATTGAATCAATAAGGAAACGGCAGCTGAAGCCTATTTCAATATCGCTTCCCTCTTTTTCAATAAATATCTCATCCTTAACCTTTCCTTTTGCGGAAACAGATGAAATTGCAAGAGAATCATCGGATATATTAAGTCTTACGTATGATTTTGAGCCTGTAGAAGTATTTTCTTCACTAACAAGAGCCGCTCTTTCAAGTGCAGACTGGAAAATATCAGAATCTGCATATACAAAAGTACCGAATTGCTTGGGAATAAGTCTGTCATAATCTATATATTCACCCTCAATAAGTCTTGAGAAGAATACAAGATTCTTTTCTTTAAGTTCAAAAACAACGTGCTTGTTTGATACTTTTATGGTAATATCATTATCGTTGTCGCCAATTATCTTCATAAGCTCCGATAAAGTCTTACCGGGTATTATAATCTTGTTTTTCAGATGAGCAGAAGCATTTTCCATCTCGCAGGTAACTTCTTTCACAGCAAGACGGTATCCGTCGCAGCCTACAACGGTTATCTTGTTTCCTTCAATATTAAAGAGAGAGCCTGTAAACACCTGTCTCTGATTTGTCTGAGGAACGGCAAACAGAGTCTGTGATATCATCGAGAAGAGGACCTTTTGCTTTATTGTAAATCCTATTTCTGTATCAAGATCGGGAATTGAGGGGAATTCATCTCCTCTTTGTGCTGCTACTTCAAATTCGCTCTTTCCGCTTTTAACAGATGCTATATCACCGCTTAAAGAGATAATTACCTCGCTTTCAGGCATTATTCTTATTATCTGGCTGAGTCTTTGAGCGTTTATAATACAGCTTCCTTCTTCCTTAACGTCAGCTTCTATTGTAATATTAAGACCCTTGTCATAGTCGTATGACGAAAGACGGCATTTGCCGGCATCAACAGTTTCAATAAGTATTCCCTGTACGGATGTACTCGTATTTTTATTTGAAACTGCACATAAAGCATATGTAACAGCTTCTACAAGTATATTTTTCTTGAAAATTATTTTCATTTAAGAAAATCTCCTTTCGCTTTTAACTTTATATATAAAAAGATAAATAAAATAATAAATAGTAGTAGTAGGGGGTGTTGAAATTGTTTAAATGTCTCTTTTCTCTCAATATATGGGAAAAGAGAAGCTTTTTTTGAAAAAAATGGCTGTGGATTGTATGTTTAAAAATAAATGAGTTAAAAATCACGCCGGAATATTTATAAAATCCAACAAATTTTTCTAAAAGAAGCTGACATCAGAATATAGTGTTTTCAACATACTTAAACAACATATGTTGAAAATTATTGAGTCATAATTTCTTTAATAAGTTCATTAACGTCAATTTCAAACAATGAATTGCATTTTATTTCATTTTCTATCTTTTTTATAGAAGGAATAACCGTCGAATAATTTCTGTTGAATATGCTTCCTATTTTAGGAAGAGAAAGATCGGTTGTTTTTCTCAGAATGTACATGGCAATCTGCCTTGGCGTTGCAATATTGCTTGCTTTGGATTTGCTCTTTAAATCCATAGCAGTAACACCGTATCTTTTTGAAACTATGTCAAGTATTTTATCGATTGTTATATTTACCGAAACCTTGTCTTTTACAATATCGGAAATTGCCTGCTTTGCCACTTCAAGAGTCAATTCTTTGTCTGAAAGAAGCTTTATAGCGCAAAGCTTTTTAACTGCACCCTCAAGCTGACGGATATTGCTTGTAAGATTTTCTGCAAGAAGATTTATAATATCCGGAGAAAGCTCTATGCCTCTGCTTTTTGCCTTGCTTGAAAGTATTGCAGCACGAAGCTCAAAGTCAGGCGGATTTATGTCGGCTGTAACGCCCCAGTCAAATCTTGTGCGAAGTCTGTCTTCAAGATGCTTTATATCGCGTGCGGGACGGTCGGAAGTAAGTATTATCTGTATACCGTTTTCATAAAGAGCGTTGAATGTATGGAATATTTCTTCCTGGGTGTTTTCTCTTGAAGCGATAAACTGAATATCGTCTATCATCAGCATATCAGCTTTTCTGAATTTATTTCTGAACTCTTTTGTTGTTTTGTTTGAAATACTTTCTATAAGCTGATTTGTGAAGTCTTCACTTGTTACGTATACTATATTTATTTCAGGATCCTTCTTTTTTGCATGATTGGCTATAGCATGAAGGAGGTGAGTTTTTCCAAGTCCGCTCGGTCCGTATATAAACAGCGGATTGTAATCATATCCGGCATTGTTAGCAACGGCAATACACGCGGCGTGAGCAAGCTTATTAGAATTACCGACGATAAAATTATCAAAGGTATATTCTGCAATACCGGAGAAAAACGGAATTTCACCCGAGTAAGATCTTTCTTCTTTTTCAGGCTTTATCTCTTCTTTAACTTCACTGACAGGTGCGCTTTCATTTTCAAGAGAGTCTCCCTGAGCAATGATATCCACTTCAATCTTAAAGCCAAGTACCTTTTCAAAGTAATCTTCGAGCTTTCCTTTAAAAGAAGACTGTAATATGTTTTTCTTAAATATAGTTTTGGCGCACACAACTGCCTTTTTTTCGGTAAGGTCACAAAGAGAGAGTTCTTCAAACCATAATTTAAACGTACTTTCGTTTATACCCTGTCTTAATTCCTCATACACAAGGGACCAAACTTCATCTAAGCGATTCATTTAAAATTCCGTTCCTTTTACAATTTTTTGAAAATCTTCATTTAGCAAATAACGCGCGCGTGCGCGTAACTCTATATATATAATATAAAATAATAAGTATATTCATCAGATATTATATCATACATCTTAAAAAAATTCAATAGAAAATTGTATTTTTAATAAAATAATCAGAAAAAAGAGCCTTATGTTTTTAAAATAATTCGAAAAAGACTTGACAAACGGGAAAAAATATGTATATAATATTAGGTGTCATTATGTGAAAATACGTAAAAAACAAAAAAGAAGCAAGATTAAGGAGGTGCCCCGATGCTTAGAACATACCAGCCTAAGAAGCGTCAGAGACAGGTTGAACACGGCTTCAGAAAGAGAATGAAGACAGCTAACGGAAGAAAGGTCTTAAAGAGAAGACGTGCAAAGGGCAGAGCAAGACTCAGCTATTAATGAGCCGTTATGCGGGTTTATTAAAAAATGACGCAAAAAACCGCCGAATTTCGATAATGTCCTTCTGGCTTTTCGTTTCGGGGGTTTTTGTTGTATAAAAGTATTTACAAAATTATTGTATTTTTGCCAAAAATAAAAGGGTATAATTATTGCGTATTATGAAATATAGGGCAATAAGCGAAAATCATCTGTATTTGAAGGCGTATAACAAGGGTAAAAAGATTGTTGGAAAAAACGTAGTAGTTTACGTTCTTAAGGATTATGCCGCACAGAAACTGCGCCTTGAAAATCCACAAAAAGAGAAGATCAACCGGATAGGAATAACGGTAACAAAGAAAAACGGAAACGCCGTCACACGAAACAGGATAAAAAGAATAATAAGAGAAGCGTACAGGCAGACTGACAGAGAATACGGTATAAAAAAAGGATATCTGATAGTAATAGTTGCAAAAATTTCGGCAGCAGATAAAAAGACACAGGATATAAAAAGCGATATTGTATACGCAATGAAGAAACTGTCGATGACAGAATCAGAACTTAACGGATAAATGAAGAATATTTGTATAGTAATACTTAAAATATATCAAAAATTTATTTCACCACTTAAAAAACCGTGCTGCAGATTTACGCCCTCTTGCTCTTCTTATGCAATAGAGGCGTTTGAAAAGCGCGGCTTTTTTGTCGGTTTTGCGCTCAGTATATGGCGCGTACTCAGATGTAATCCTTTCTGCAAGGGAGGATACGATCCGGTACCTGAAAAAAAGAAAGTATAATAATTTTTGCCTTGCGGCAGAAAGGGAATTTTTATGTTTGATTGGTTATTTAGCTGGTTATATCAAGGACTTGGATACGTTATCAGATTCTGTTATTCATTAACAAACAATTATGTATTGGCACTATTTTTATTTGCTCTTGTAGTAAAGGTGCTTCTTTTCCCGTTTGGAATAAAGCAACAGAAAAATATGGTAAAGCAGGCAAAGCTCAGACCGCGTGAAATGGCGATAAGAAAAAAATATGCCGGCAGAAACGACCAGAAGACGCAGCAGAAGCAACAGGAAGAGATAATGGCTCTTTATCAGGAAGAAAACTTCAACCCGATGGGTGGATGTCTTCCTCTTCTTATACAGTTTCCCATTCTTATTGCACTTTATAATGTAATAAGAAAACCTTTAACATATATTTGTCAGTTTGAAAGTGAAACAATATCGGCGATAAATGAAAAAATTGCATCTCTTTCAAATATAGCCTTTGACAAAAATGCAATAGTTGATGAAATCGTAACCATCACCAATATGAAGGGATTAGATACGAGCGCAACGCTCGAAAAATTTGCAGACATTGAAGGTTTTTCAGCAGAAGTTATCCCTAATTTTGAGATATTTGGCGGTGCTTTGAATCTTGCGGACGTTCCAAACTTTACAAATATTTCATGGATTCTGATCATTCCGCTTTTAACGCTTGTATTTACTCTCCTTTCGAGCAAGATAACAAAAAAGCTATCTTATCAGGCCCCCTCGTCAGAAGATATGGCAAATAACAGTACGATGAAGATAATGGAGTATTCCATGCCTTTACTCAGTACCTATATCTGTTTTCAGGTGCCTGCAGCAATAGGCGTATACTGGATATTCCAGAACGTACTTTCTGTTTTGCAGCAGGTAGTTCTCTATAAGCTCTACCCCTATCCCAAGTTTACAGAAGAAGACTATAAGGCGGCTGAAAAAGCAGTGGGAGCAGATAAAAAAGAAAAGAAAAAGACTCTCGAATCAAAGAGCACAACAAACAAGTCGGGAGTGCGTTCACTTCATCATATAGACGATGATGAATTTGAAGAAATATACGGTAAGAAAAATACAAAAAAGGAAAATAAGACGCAGGAAGCAGTTAAGACCGAAAGCAATGATGAGCCTTCGGAAAACACCGAATCCGGGTCTGATCAGAACAAGGACATCCCGCCTATTAAGGATGATGATAAAACAAAGTACAAGAAAAAAGACTGACATTGGAAAGAGGTGTTATTTTTGAAAAAGGAAAAAATATTTACGGGAAAAAGCGTAGAAGAAGCGTTTGAAGCCGGACTTAAAGAGCTCGGACTTGAAAAAGAGTCTGTAAGCTTAGAAGTAATTGAATACGAGAAAAAGGGAATTTTAGGTTTAGGAGCTACACCTGCAAAGATAAAGATAGTCTATAACGTAAAGAAAAACGGAAGCGAAACGGCTGTAGAATATGTAAAAACCATTCTTGAAAACATAGGTATCGAAGGCGATGCAGAGATTGAAAAAACTGCATCAAACAGATATAATCTCACTATAAGCGGAGAGGGCACAGGCATTCTTATCGGTCACCACGGTGACACTCTTGACGCACTTCAGTACCTTGTAAATCTTGCTGTAAACAAGAAGGAAGACGACTCGGAAAAAGGCGAGTATATGAACATCACGGTAGACGTTGAAAACTACCGTGCAAAAAGAGAGGAAGCGCTCAGAAGCCTTGCAAGAAGAATGGCTGCAAAGGTTCTCAAATATAAGAGAAGCGTAACTCTTGAGCCGATGCTTCCTTATGAAAGAAGAATCATTCACTCGGAAGTACAGAGCGTAGAGGGCGTTTCGACAAACTCTATCGGAGTTGAAAACAACCGTAAGGTCGTAATATTCCTTGAAGAAACAGGCTTCCAGAAGTCTATGGAAAGAGAATCGGAGAGACGCTCTGACAGATACCGCCAGAAGAGCACAGACAAGCGCGGCGGCAGAGGATATTCTTCAAAAAAGAGCACATCCGTAACACTTCCTAAAATTGAGAAGAAGCAGCTTCCCAAGATTGAAATAGACGATTACGATGAAAGCGATTATTCTTCAACGGCGTATTTAAGAGAGCCCACAAAGCGTTTTTCAAGCTTTGCTGAATATGAAAGCCATATGGCAAGTCTTGCAGCACAGGGCGAAAAGAAGATAAGTGCAGAAGAAACGGATGAAACCAACGAGTAAGAAAATAAAAGGCGCGAGTTAAACAGTCGCTTAAAGAAACAATAAAGCTTAAAAAGGCTGTTGCTCCGGCAACAGCCTGCTTTACTTTTTTGTTAGATCGGAGTAAAATATGCTCACAAACACAATCGCGGCAATATCAACACCATTTGGCCGCGGCGGAGTCGCCTTGATAAGGGTGTCGGGCGAGCGTGCAATAGATATATGCGAAAAGGTCTTTTTGCCGAAAAGCGGGAAAAGACTTTCGGAAGAAAAAGCGCGACTTGCGCTTTACGGTGAAATAATTTCACAGGGAAGCGTTATTGACGACGGAATAGCGACCGTATACAAGGCTCCGGCTTCATATACGGGCGAGGACACGGTTGAGATATGCTGTCACGGCGGCATACACCTTGCCGAAAGCGTGCTCGGGGCGGTTATAGTTGCCGGAGCCGATTATGCAGAGGCAGGAGAGTTTACTCAAAGGGCATTTCTTAATTCAAAGCTGAGTCTGACGGAAGCGGAATCGGTTATAAATCTTATAGACGCCGTTACAGACGAGCAGATAAAGCTTGCCGCTTCTCACCGCAAGGGAGTTTTGTCAAAGGCGGCGGATGAGCTTTATAATAAGATGCTCTCGCTTGTATCAAGCACGTACGCGTATATAGATTATCCCGACGAGGATCTTACGGACGTGTCCCGTGATGAGCTTGAAAAAAGCCTTAGGGAAATATCGGATGAGCTTGATGCGCTCGAAAAGAGCTACAAAACCGGACGCGCGGTGAGCGAGGGTATAAAGACGGCAATAGTGGGCAAGCCGAATGCAGGAAAAAGCTCGCTTTTAAACGCAGTTTTGGGAGAAAACCGCGCCATTGTTACGGATATTGCCGGAACGACGAGAGATATAATCGAGGAAAGCGTAAAGCTTGAGCGTATAATCCTGAAGCTTTCGGACACGGCGGGCATAAGAAATACCGATGACAAGGTAGAAAAGATAGGCGTTGAACGCGCGTATGAAAAAATGAGCGACTCGGAGCTTGTTTTGTGTGTTTTTGACGGCTCTTTGGAGCTTTCGGGTGAAGATTTTGAACTTATAAATCACGTTAAAGACACCTGTAAAGACAAAAAAGTTGTTGCTCTCATAAACAAAAGCGATCTTGGAAGATATGAAGATACGCACAAAAAAATCCGCGAGGATTTCAAGCACGTGCTTGAAATAAGCGCAAAAGCAGGAGAAGGAAAGAAAAAGCTTTTTGAGCTTATTGAAAGCTTTTATATAAGCGGAGAAATAGATTACAGCAAATCGGCAACAATTGCAAACTCAAGACAGCACACGGCGGTTATAAAAGCAAAAAGCTTTGTTGACAGCGCGCTTTTATCGTTAGAAAAAGGCTTTACGCAGGACGTTGCGGGAATGGATATTGAAAACGCAATGAGTGCTATAGGCGAGCTTGATTCAAAAAGTGTCGGAGAAGACATAGTCCGCGATATTTTCGGACGTTTTTGCGTAGGAAAATAAGAAAGCGATCTGCCGGCGCAATCAAAAAGTTGATTCGGGTGCCCCGTAAGCTTGTCGTTTTCGCAATAAAAAAACCGGCCGTAAAGACCGGTTTTGGAAAACCACTGTATTATTCTGTTACACTTTCTTCAAGCGACTGTACTTCGACAAGAGCAAGCTCTCTGTTGTAAGCGTCGATAACCGCTTCTTCGAGCTCAAGTCTGAAGGAAGAGTTGATGGGGTGTACGATGTCGCGGTAGGTATTATCAGGGTTTTTACGGCTGGGCATTACTATAAAGAACTTGTCCTTAGCATTTATAACCTTGATATCATGTACTGCTAACTGGTCGTCAAAGGTGACTGAAACAACAGCCTTCATAGGACCGTCGTCAAATAATTTTCTTACTTTGATGTCGGTGATTTTCATAATAGCCTCCGTTAAAATGTTTTTGGTCAAAATATATTTTACAGTGAAAATATGAAGTTTATGCAAATAAAAATACATCTTTTTAGAAATTTGTTTTGAATTTTACTTGAAGAACATATAATTTCACTGAAAATATCAGGAAAGATATCCGAGTCAAATATAGTATTTCACACATATTGAAAATTATGATACAAAAGCGAGCTGCGGCTCAAGAAAGGTATGCTTAGAAATGTACAAGAGTTTGCACACAAGAAAAGAAATTGAAAATATACTTAAAAACTCAAAAAAAATATTTTTTATAGGAATAGGCGGAGTGAGTATGTCATCTCTTGCCCACATTTCTGCTGATAATGGTTTTTGTGTGCTCGGAAGCGACAGAACGCCCTCTTTAGCTACGGCAAAGCTTGAAGAACACGGAATAAAGATATTTTACGGACATAGTGCGGAAAACGTCAAGGGAAGCGACGCGGTCGTTTATACGGCGGCGATACCCGAAGACAACCCCGAGCTTGTGTTTGCAAGAGAAAACGGCATACCGCTTATATACAGAGCCGATTATCTTGGCTATATAATGAGCAGATATGAAAACAGAATAGGTATATCGGGTATGCACGGAAAGAGCACGGCAACCTCTATGAGCGCTCAGGTATTTCTGAGCGCAGGAGCAGATCCGACGGTTGTGTCGGGCGCGCAGATGAAAGAGCTTGAGGGGAAAGCGTACAGAACCGGGTGCGATAAATACTTCATTATGGAGGCTTGCGAATACTGCGATTCGTTTTTGTCGTTTGCGCCGAATATCGCCGTTGTTCTCAATATAGAAATGGATCACCCCGATTATTTCAAGGATTTAAATCATATTAAAAAATCTTTCGGAGAGTATCTTTCTATCGCCGACGACGGATATGCTATAGTTAACTGGGACGATGAAAACGTAAGAGAAGTAACGCGGGAATATCGCGGAAAGCTTATAAAATTCGGCATAAAGAGCGAAGGACTTGATTTCAGGGCTGAGAATATATCGTTTGAGGGTGCTTATCCCGTTTTTGATATAGTAAAGAGAGGAAGTTTTATTGCAAGAGTAAAATTGTCGGTAACAGGCGAGCATAATATAATGAACGCGCTTGCCGCGGCGGCGGCAGCCGATATTTGCGGCATTGACGCGCAAAGTATAAAAGAAGGCCTTGGAAAATACACGGGAGCAGAGCGCAGAATGGAGTACAAGGGCAAAATCTGCGGCGGCAAGGCCGATATGTATGAAGACTATGCTCATCACCCCACGGAGATACGAGCAACGCTCAAAGGAGCGAAAATGCTTGCCGGACGCGGGCTGTGGTGCGTGTATCAGCCTCATACCTATTCCCGTACGGCAGAGCTTTTTGACGAGTTTGTAAAATCTTTTGACGGAGTAAAGACGATATTTGCAGATATTTACGCCGCAAGAGAAATAAACACAACGAAAATAAGCTCAGAAGACCTTGCAGGAAAGGTTGCCGGCGCGCTTTATTTTGACAGCTTTGAAAAAATAGCAGGGTATCTTAAAGAAAACGTATCAGAGGGCGAAACGGTAATAATCATGGGCGCCGGAGACGTAAACAAAATCTGCGATTTGCTTAAGGAAGAATAAAAATGATAAAAAGACTAATGCCCGACAGAATCTTTGACAGCTTTAAGGATATTACACCGGAATTTTTAAAAGAAAACAAAATAGAAGCTTTGCTTCTTGATATTGACAATACGCTTGTCACCTATGACGATCCTGAGCCGACAGAAGACGTAATAAAGTGGCTTGAGAGTATGACAAGCGCAGGAATAAAGGTCGCCTTTGTATCTAATAACAGCGATCCGTCGAGAGTTGAAAAATTCAATGAAAAGCTTGGCTTTTTTGCAATAAGCCGCGCAAAAAAGCCGCTTCCGGGCGGGTTTAGACGGGCACTTGAAAATATGGGAGTTGAAGCAAGCTTTGCCGCGTCTGTGGGAGACCAGATATTTACAGACGTGTGGGCGGCAAAAAATACCGGCGCGCGCGCCTTTTTAGTGCCGCCGATAAAGGATAAGACAACGCCGTTTTTCAAGGCGAAAAGATTACTTGAAAGACCGATAATAAAAAAATACCGCGAGCTTAAAGACAAGCATAAATAATACATAAACTTATAGAAAAATGCCGCGAAATGGCGGCACGGAGGATAAAAAATGAGCGCATTGTTCGGACCGGGCGGCAACAGCGAAAGCTTTTATGCCGAGGGAAATAAGCACACGACCGACGCGCCTGCGTGGCTTAAAAGCAAAGGGCTTGATGCATACGAGTACCAGGCGGGCAACGGAATTATGGGAAGCGATGAAACTTTTCTGAAAATCGGAAAAGCGGCGCGTGAAAACGGGATAAAAATGTCGCTTCATACGCCCTATTTCATATCGCTGTCCGGAGTGGATATCGAAAAAAGACTCAAAAGTATTGATTATATGAGAAAAAGCCTGCACGTTGCAAAACTTCTTGGCGCGGATACGATGGTTATCCACGCGGGAAGTGCCGCTAAAATCAGCCGCGAAGAAGCGATGAGACTGGCATCAGACACTCTTTATAAGGCGGCAGAGGAGTTTAGCGGTGAGAGCATACATTTTGGCATTGAAACGATGGGCAAGGTAAATCAGCTCGGAACGCTTGAAGAGGTCATAGAGCTTTGCAAGGTATCAGAAATTTATTACCCCGTCGTTGACTTCGGACATCTCAACTCAAGAAATATCGGCGGTTTTTATAAAACCGAAGACGATTATAAACGCACCTTTGACTTGATTGGCGAGAGGCTCGGAGATAAGTATGCAAAATATCTCCACTGTCATTTTTCAAAAATCGAGTATACAAAAGCAGGCGAAAAGAAGCACGTAAGATTTTCCGATTCCGGTTTTGAGCCGCCGTTTGAGCCTCTGTGCTCGTATATAGCAAAGACATCTCTTGAGCCAAGAATCATCTGCGAGTCGGCAGGTAGCATGGCAGACGACGCTCTTCTGATGAAAAAATGCTATAACGAGGCGTTGAAAAACAACTAAAATCACAAAAAAGTGTACTGATATGTATAAAAAACGCATATTTTTTTGTGTTTTTTCACTTTTTTTGATGATAGCTATTGAAAAATTATTAAATTTATTATAAAATATAAGATGATGGAATAATGTACACGCGCATATTTTGCGGCGATGAAGATTATCCGAAAATTATTGGAGGTTTACTCATGGTAGTAGCTGGAGATTTTAAAAACGGAATAACTTTTGACATGGACGGAAATGTAATGCAGGTCGTTGAATTCCAGCATGTCAAGCCCGGTAAGGGAGCAGCGTTCGTAAGAACGAAGATCAGAAACGTAATTACAGGCGCTGTAATTGAAAGAACTTTCAGCCCGACTGACAAGTTCGAAAACGCAATCGTTGAAAGAAAGAAGATGCAGTATCTTTACAGCGACGGCGAACTTTATTATTTTATGGACAACGAAACTTTCGAGCAGATCCCGCTTGAAGCATCCAAGCTTGATGATAACTTCAAGTTTGTTAAGGAAAATATGGACTGCACAGTTGTTTCATACAAGGGCAACGTATTCAGCGTTGAACCCCCCATTTTTGTTGAACTTGAAGTAACCGATACAGAACCCGGCTTCAAGGGAGATACAGCAACAGGTGCAACAAAGCCCTGCACGCTCGAAACAGGCGCGCAGATCAAGGTTCCGCTCTTTATCGAAATCGGAAACGTTCTCAGAATTGATACACGTACCGGCGAATATCTCGAAAGAGCATAAATTGTACCCAAGTGGGCGGTGACTTGAATATAAAGTGCAAAAACGGTCAAAGCTCAAAAGACAAAAGCGAAATATTTTAGGCAACTGAAAGGATGGGTTGGATTATGACGCTTACAGAAAAGGTAGCATATCTGAAAGGCCTTATTGAAGGACTTCATCTTGACGAAACAAAACCCGAGGGAAAGATCATCAAGTCTATGGCGGACATTCTTGAAGATATGGCGCTTACAGTGGCAGATCTTGAAGACGAGGTAGACGCTCTTGACGAATACGTCAGCGATATTGACGAAGACCTTGCAGCAATAGAAGATATTGCATACGAGGACGAAGATGATTATGACGAAGACGATGACGATGACTTCGAAGATTGGGAAGATGAATATGACGATGAGGAAGAGTTTTACGAAGTAATGTGTCCTCATTGCTCCGAGGTAGTTTACCTTGACGAAACAATCGATCCTACCGAAGTAACGTGCCCTGCCTGCTTAAAGGAATTTGATATAACAGAGGATTCCTGCACGGCAGAAGACTGCGAAGGCTGTCCCGGCTGCGCAGAATAAAGAAAACAAAACAAAGCCTGTGCGCAAATAGCGCACAGGCTTTTTGTATAAAAAAATATGACCGGCAACTTGCCGGTCATATTTGATTTATTATTATTTCATTGCATCCGGGAAGAGCTTATAGAACCACTCGTTGTAGTGATAAGCAAGAGCGTCTTCGTCTTCAAATGCGATGTATTTGGAGATTGTGGGATCAGCTCTGAGCTTGTCAACAGCATTGTCGATCCAAGCATCAAAGCTTGCATAAGGAATATTTTCAAGTTCTGCGAAGTAAGATTTACTTATTTTTGCAATCTCATTCATGAGCTCTGCGTCAACAAGGTCTTCATAGAAGAAACCGAAGTACGGGTCGTCAACGATTTCAAGATTCTGAGCCTTGGAAACTTCCCAGACATCAGGATTTGAGCCTTCCGGAGGATATGTGATGAACATATTACCGGTGTATACAAGAGGAGTATCATATTCGTTGTTAAGCTTTACTACAACACCGTTGTCATCGAGAGTGTAATGAACGCCTTCAACACCGTAAGCAAATATGTTGCGAAGCTCAGGTTTAGTATTGAGCGCGCAAAGCACTTCCATAGATCTTGTTATATCCTTTGTATACGTGGAAATCGCGAACATATCGCAGTATACTGTGTTGTCTACGTGAGGCTTCTGAAGAACGATGATCTCGTATTTCTCTTCATACTTTGAAACGTCGGTTGCGTTACCCTTTACAACGCCTACGGCAAATTTGCCGATTTCGGCAGTGCCGTCTCCGATGTAACCGAGAGACTTGTATTTCTTAAGCTGTCTTAAATGGTCAACATAGTTTGTTTTTGAAAAGAGGACTGTCGGAACGCCGTATGCGGATGCACTCTTCTTTGCTGTTGCCGCAAGCATATTGCCGACAACCGATTCTTGTCCGTCGGGAGTAAAGTACTGTACGCCGATGGGATCGAATTCGCCGAGAACGGGAACGATGCCGGGCTCATTTGCCGCAATGTCCATAATAAACTCGTCAGCAGAGCTGAAAAGCGTTATGTCGTCTGCGTCATAATAATACTTGTCGAGAAGCTCCTTGTTCAAGAGCATGTATGTATACTGTCCGATAGGCTTGTTGTTTAAAATCGCGTATGTGGTGTTTCCGATCTTGCCGGCGTTTAAGATATTCGGGTGAATATACGAGGTCATAAGCTTGCCGGTGGAGGAAAGCTCTGTGTCAAGAGCTGAGAGATGTCCGTCTTCCTGATATTCTACGAAGGTATCGTAATCGGGAATAAAGAAAATGTCAAGCTGAGCAGGATCAGGCTCGGGGTAGATAACTTCTACAAGACCTATCTCGTTTATCGAGGTTATGTCTTCTGCAACAGTTGATACTTCTTCCTCGTTCTTACTGTTTTTGTAAAGCTTGTCGATCGCTTCCAGGCGGTCAGCTTCTGCCTGTTCGAGCTTTTTCTGATCGGCGATCACGTCAAGGCGGTCTTCAAGCGCTTCAATATATTCGTCTTCGGTGTAAAGGTTAAGTTCGAGTGCGGTGTTGAACTCAGACTGAGTTATAGCACTCATAGCTTCCTCAACGAGAGCGACAGCCTCGTCTGTGGTGTTATCGCCTTTTATACCCCAGAGTGTAACAGTTGTTGCAGGGGCTTTGTTTGAACCGTCGTTGAGTGTTATAGTGTCAACGTTTTCTTCTGAGCAAGCCACGGTAAAGCAGGTTGCAAGAAGAACAAAAGTCAAAAACAGACATTGTAATCTTTTTTTCATAGTTTTGCAGAAACCTCCCGGATAAATAAAGCTGGTAATACTTTATAAAATTACTATTATATTTTACAACAAAAAAGCTGTAATGTCAAGGCTGAATTTGCCATTTAACGGTCAAGAAAGGGGTGCCGGCGGCAAGTTAGTCGATGTGACATAACATAAATTTGTATATTTGTACAAAAAACACAAGATAAGAGACTTCTTTTAGATAATACAGAAGAGTTTTTTGTACGAATAAATCAAAAAGTAAATTTTATTCAAGAAAATCTTTGAGTTTTTTTGATCTTGTGGGATGTCTGAGCTTACGCAAAGCCTTCGCCTCAATCTGACGAATACGCTCACGCGTGATTTTGAATTCTTTTCCCACTTCCTCAAGTGTACGCATACGTCCGTCTATGAGACCGAATCTTAACTTGAGAACGAGAGCTTCCCTGGGTGTAAGCGTGTCGAGCACACCCTGTATAGCTTCTTTTAAAAGCGCGTGCGAAGCAGCTTCGGCGGGTGCGGGCGAGTCATCGTCCTGGATAAAGTCGCCAAGATGAGTGTCTTCTTCTTCACCTACAGGTGTTTCAAGAGAAACAGGGTCTTGGGCAATCTTCATAATTTCTCTTACCTTGTCGGGAGTGGTGTTCATTTTCTCGGCAATCTCTTCAGGTGTTGCCTCGTGACCGAGCTCTTGGAGAAGCTGTCTTGAATATCTTGACACCTTGTGTATCGTTTCGACCATGTGAACGGGTATACGGATAGTTCTTGCCTGGTCGGCGATAGCACGCGTTATTGCCTGGCGGATCCACCAGGTTGCGTATGTCGAGAATTTGTAGCCCTTGCTGTAATCAAACTTTTCAACAGCCTTCATAAGACCGAGGTTGCCCTCTTGGATAAGGTCAAGAAAGAACATACCCTTACCGACGTATCTTTTTGCGATACTTACAACAAGTCGGAGGTTGGCTTCAACAAGCTTGTCCTTTGCTTCTTCGTCGCCTTGAGCCATTTTTATAGCAAGCTCCTGCTCGGTTTCCGCGTCCAGAAGAGATACCTTGCCGATTTCCTTGAGATACATTCTTACGGGGTCGTCAATGGAAGAAAGACCGCTTTGCAAAAGCATCTTTTCCATTTCCTCTGCACTTTCGTACTGCTCTACGTCTTCTTCGATATCATCGAGATCAACGGGCTCTTCGTCGAGATAGCTTATCTCAACACCGGCGTTTTCAAGCTCCTCGTAGATTTTGTCGATTGTTTCAATGTCAAGAGTTTCATCGGGAAAAGCCTCGAGAATTTCAGCGCTTGTAAGCGAACCCTTTGCGCGGCCTTTTTCGATAAGTTCCTGAAGATTGAGTTCCTGATGGTTTTCCATAATTCCTCCGTTTTTATATGTAAAGCGACTCTTATAATATTTCGGACGAGGTGTCCTGCCGCTTTTTTTTCAGTATTTTTTCTATGTCTGACAAATCGCTGCTTCCCGATTCTCTTTCAGACTTCAGCTTGTTTATGCTGTCAAGAAGCACGTCTTCGGTGTTTATTGAAAGCTTTTCGCGTCTGAGTCTGAGCTCGGTTATTCTTCCCATTTCATCGGGAGAAAATACTTCGCCGAGCAAGCCGAACTCGAATTTGCCCGTTTCATCGGTAAGCTCTGATATTTTTTCAAAAACCTTTTTGCCGAAAGAGGTAAAAAAGTCATCAAGAGAAAGATTTATATTCTTGTTTTTGATTTTAAGTGTGTATTCCGGGAAAAGAAGCAGCAGACCGAGAATGGTTTCTTCGGCAGACGCGGCAGTTTTGTTTTTTACCGCATCCGTGTTTATTCTGTCGCCAAATCCTGCGGTTTTCATATATATTGAACGCTTGGTTTCCTTTCGCTGTTCGCCCCTTTTGCGCCTGAGAGCCCTGTCGGTGTCACTCTTTAAGCTCTCCCGGCTTACACCGAGCCGCGCGGCTGCCGCCGTGCAGGCAAGGTCGCGTTCAACGCTTGAATATATATCTGCGAGCATATCGCACACCTCTGTGCTTGCTCTTATTTTTTCGTCGGGAACGGCAAGGTCGTATTTTTTAAGAATGGATTCAAGCCTGAAATTAAATCTTGATTCGCTGTTGTCAAGCAAATACTTGAATTTGCTCTTGCCATTCTCCCCGTTTTTACGGATAAACTCGTCGGGGTCCTTTGCACCGGTAATTTTTAATACGTGTGCGTCTATCCCGACTTCATGCAGTAACGTCAGCGCTTTTGCGGCGGCACGCTGTCCGGCCTCGTCGCTGTCGTATGAAACTATCACCTTTTTCGTGTATTTCGCCATAATGCGCGCCTGCTCTTCGGTTATCGCGGTACCGAGAGTTGCAACGGCGTTTTCAAAGCCTTGAGCATGCAGCGCGATTACGTCCATATATCCTTCGCACAAAATAAGCCGCTCGGCGGCGTTTGCTTTGGCAAAGTTCAAGGCGAAAAGGTTGCGGCTCTTTTTGAACACGGGTGTGTCCGAGGAGTTAAGATACTTCGGTACCGTGTCATCAAGCACACGTCCGCCGAAAGCAATAATGTTTCCTGATGTGTTGATAATCGGGAACATTACTCTGCCCCTGAACATATCAAAAATTTTACCCGTTTTCTTACTGACGCCGCACAGGAAGTTTGCGACCATCTCTTCATCTGTGTATCCGAGTGAGCGTAAATGTCTGTTTAAGGCGTCAAAGCTGTTCGGAGCGTAACCTAAACCGAAGCGTTTAACTATCGCTTTTGAAAGTCCGCGTTTGTTGTAGAGATATTCTCTTGCCTCCGCTCCCGTTTTTTCGTCATTTAACGCCGCGTGAAAGAATTTAGCCGTGTCTTTGTTCATCGCGAGAAGCCTCTCGCGCTTTATCGAAGAGCGCTCTTCTTCAGCTGTCTGAGGAATCGTGATGCCTGCGCGCTTGGCGAGAAACTCAAGAGCTTCAACGTAGGTGAGGTTTTCCGCCTTCATTATAAAGGTTATAACGTCGCCGCCGGCACCGCAGCCGAAACAATAGAAGCTTTTTGATGCCCTGAAAACGGTAAAAGAAGGAGTTTTTTCGTTGTGAAAAGGACAAAGACCGTTGAAATTCGAACCGGCGTGCTTAAGTACAACGTAAGACGAGATCACGTCTTCAATATCGCTTCTGAATTTTATTTCTTCAACAATTTCCGGTGAAATCATGGCGCTTCCTCCTTTTTTATTATTTTCCTACCGCCCAGACGTTTGGTATGTATATATCCTTGTATACTTCGATAGCGTGTCTGTCTGTCATACCTGCGATAAAATCGCAAACGCATCTTTCAACAGGCTCGTTTTTGATGTTGTTTTTGAAAAAATCGGGCATCTTTTCGGGATGCTTTACAAAATACTCAAACAGCCTTGCAATAAGCTCTTGCGCCTTGCTGTCTTCCGACTTTACTTTCGGATTTGTGTATATGTTTTCAAAAAGGAAATTTCTCAGCTTTGTTGTAGCCTCTGCTACGTGAGGCTCCATGGATATCTCGTTTTTATCAAAGCTTGCGGATATTACGCTGCGGACCATGTTGTTTATACGCTCTGAATGTCCGCGTCCGAGAACCTCGAGTATTTCTTTCGGGATATCGTCAATTTCAAGAACGCCTGCGCGCACCGAATCGTCGATATCGTGATTTATATATGCTATTCTGTCTGCAAATTTAACTATAATACCTTCAAGTGTTGAAGCCATATTGTCGCCCTGGTGATTGACGATACCGTCGCGGACTTCATAGGTAAGATTAAGTCCCTCGCCGTTGTTTTCGAGAAATTCAACTACTCTCAGGCTCTGCTTGTAATGAGTGAATTCTTTGCTGTAGCATTCCTGAAGTGCGACTTCGCCCGTGTGACCGAAAGGAGTGTGACCGAGATCGTGCCCCATACACGCCGCTTCGCAAAGGTCTTCGTTTAACATAAGCGCACGGCAGATTATCCTGCCTATCTGCGTTACTTCAAGCGTGTGGGTAAGTCTTGTGCGGTAGTGTTCTTCAAGCGGAGAGAGAAAGACCTGTGTTTTATGCATCATTCTTCTGAACGCCTTGCAGTGAATGATCTTGTCTCTGTCGCGCTGGAACTCACTTCTTATATCACACGGAGTATACGGCTTTTCTCTGCCGCGTGTGTTTTGTGTAAGAAACGCATACTTTGAAAGGTTGTTCTTTTCGCGCTCGAGAATAATGTCACGGATATTTTTTTCCATAAAGATCCTTTCTGCACAGTCTTTTTATTGTTACTATATAGTAATATACGCAAAAAATACCAAAAACACTTTTTTCTGTATAAAATTATCTTTTTTTGTCTGCATCAAAGCGTTTTCCGATAATTACAGGTAAGAGTTTCCCGCCCGAAAGCTCTGAGATTTTTTTTAAGATACTTTCTGCAAGCGTGTCTTTGACTGCAAACTGCAGATTTACCTTATCGGCAAAGTCGCATTTGTCAACTATCGCACAAACGCCTTCAAGCTCAAAGTTTATTTTGTTGTATTCCCCGTAATCGCACGAAAGAGAGAACACCGTGTATTCTTCAAATGTTACAATATGTGCCGCGTCAAGCGCAAGCGAGGCTGCGTTTGCATACGCTCTCACAAGTCCGCCGGCACCTAAAAGTATTCCGCCGAAATATCGCGTCACGACAACAACACAGTCGTCGCACCCGCTTTTTTTGATGACCTCTAAAACGGGCATACCCGCGGTACCCTGCGGCTCGTTGTCGTCGCTGTAACGCGCCATAGCGCCGCCGCGCAGGTAGTAGGCATAAACGTTATGCGTCGCGTCGGAATGCTTTTCCTTTATCTTTTTTACAAATTCAAGCGCTTCTTCATCGGTTTTTACAGGCTTTGCGTGACCGATAAACACAGATTTTTTCTCAACGAATTCGGCGCTTGCCTCTTTTTCGAGAGTGACGTATTTTTTTACGCTTGTTTCTTCAGCCTTGTTTACAGCCATACTTCATCGTCCTCGCTTTTGAATGCGGGTTTGTTTAAGAGAAATTCTTCGAACATACCGCGTGCTTTAGCGTCGGTAACGGCTTTTACGGTGACACCCTCTTCGCCGTATTCGACGTTTTCTATCGTCATATGTTCATACATTCTTGACAAAACGCCCTGCTTTGCGTTGGGAATAACGAAAATCTCGTTTGTTTTGCCTTCGTGAATAAGCTCTTCTATGCGCAAAACAAGCTTTTCAAGTCCCTCTTTCGTGTGAGAGGATATAAACAGCGTGTTCGCGTCTTCTTTGTAAAGACCTGAGCCGTTTTCTATAAGGTCGCACTTGTTGTATACAAACAAGGTCGGCTTGCCGTCTGCTCCGAGCTCGTGTAAAAGCTTTTCGCAGACTTTTGTTTTTTCATCCTGTTCGGGGTCTGTTGCATCAATTAAAATTATAATTATATCGGCAAATACCGCTTCGTCAAGGGTTGATTTGAACGCCTTGATAAGATGGTGCGGAAGACGTCTGATAAAGCCTACCGTGTCGGTTAAAAGAATTTCGTCGCCGCAGGGAAGCGTGTACTTGCGCGTTGTCGGGTCAAGAGTTGCAAAAAGCTTGTTTTCGGCAAGGATTCCGGCGCCTGTAAGCGTGTTTAAAAGAGTCGATTTGCCGGCGTTTGTATAGCCTACTATAGCGATTTTCTTGATACCCGAACGCTCGCGCGCCTTTCTTTGAGTAAGTCTGCTCTTATCAAGCTCGCGTATCTCGTATTCGAGCTGTTCCATTCTCCGCCTTAAGTGACGGCGGTCGCTTTCAAGCTTCGATTCACCCGGACCGCGCGTACCTATACCGCCGCCAAGTCTTGACATCTGGGTTCCGCGACCTGTAAGTCGGGGGGCAGTATATTTAAGTTGTGCAAGCTCGACCTGTAATTTTCCCTCACCTGTAACCGCGTGCTTTGCAAATATGTCGAGAATAAGCATTGAACGATCTATAACTCTTGCACCATCAAGCTCGTTTTCAATATTTCTTATCTGGGCAGGGGAGAGCTCGTTATCGAATATCACCACGTCAATATCATTGTTTCTGCAAATTTCTCCAAGCTCCTCAAGCTTACCGCTTCCGAAACAGGTACGCGGATCGGGACTTGATTTTGACTGGATTACGCGCGCAAAAACTTCTCCGCCTGCCGTGTCAAGCAAGCTTTCAAGCTCGTCAAGCGAGCGATCGCATTCGCCGTCATCCATTTCAGGCAGATTTATTGCCGCAAGAATAGCTTTTTCAAGTACGTGTTCGTTAATTTCCATAAAAACTCCGTGATGCCGTACACGGCATTAATATAAAGTGGGTTTTACTTTTTTGAGATAATACAAAAGGTGGGCAGACGCGCATATGCGCATTTTGCCCACCATTCTGTTGTGTCGTTTCCTAAAGCGGATTGCGCAAGCCTATTACTTGGCAGCCTTTTGGCGACGCTGATTGAATTTGTCAACACGTCCGCCGCTGTCTACGAATTTCTGCTTGCCTGTAAAAAAGGGATGGCACTTGGAGCAGATATCAACTCGCATATCGCCCTTGGTAGACTTAGTTACGATAGTTTCGCCGCAAGCGCATCTTACCGCAACTTCTTCATACTTAGGATGAATTCCTTCCTTCATTATTAACACCTCACTGTATACGTATTCACAATGCACTTTAGTATATCACAAAAAAAGAGTTTTTGCAAGAGATTTTTAAAAAAAACTTATATTTTTTCAAATTTTTTTGAAAAACATCAGTATTTCGGCTCTATTTTTTCCTTTAAATCTGCAATTATCCGCTTTTCAAGACGAGAAATATAGGATTGTGAAATGCCGAGCATATCGGCAACCTCTTTCTGCGTGCGTTCCTTTGCGCCGTTAAGACCGAAGCGCAGGGAGATGATTATACGCTCTCTTTTTCTAAGGTCGCTCAAAGCCTTTTTGATAATTCTTTTGTCCTCTTCAATTTCAAGATCAGAAAAAACGCTGTCCTCCTCGCTGCAGAGAATGTCCGAGAGCAAAAGCTCATTGCCGTCCCAGTCGACGCTTAACGGCTCGTCTATTGAAAGCTCGGTTTTCACCTGCCCGTTTTTCCTTATAAACATAAGAATCTCGTTTTCGATACACCTTGAAGCATAAGTTGCAAGCTTAATGTTTTTGTCTGCTTTAAAAGTGTTTATTGCCTTGATAAGTCCTATTGTGCCTATAGAAATAAGGTCCTCGATGCCGATACCCGTGCTTTCAAATTTTTTTGCGATAAAAACGACAAGCCTTAAATTGTGCTCTATAAGAGTCTGCCTTGCGTTTTCAGGGTCGTCTGACAGCTTTTCTATAACGTCGCTTTCTTCTTCTGCAGAAAGAGGCGGCGGAAGAGTATCCGAGCCGTTGATATAGTTTACCGAGCAAAATGATCTGAATTTGTTTATAAACCTTATTATGTATTCTGAAAAAACAAGTTTTATTTCTGAAATTGATTTTTTCATAGCCTTTTACCTTTCGCTTTGTTATTACTTTTAAATAAGACAAGCCGGAACGATGGCACTTTTACGCATACCCGAAGACTTGTCGTTTTTTTCAACGGCGATTATCGCGTCGGCTTCCTTTGTACCTGTATCCGTTATAAGCGTTATTCTGTCGGGAATAAAGCCGAGCATTATACCGTCGCCGCAAACGGTTTTTGCAGGCAGAAGCCGCATTCGTTTATATAAAGACCGATTGGTTTTTGCAAATGACGAAAGAGAATTCAGATCTGAAAATTCTTTTGGCAAAAGCTCTTCAAGCATACTTTTTTCAATAATAATAGCAGGCTTTCCGCTTATCGGCTCCAAAAGGAAATTACCGCTGTCAGAGAAAAAGGGCAGACAAAGACTCTTTTCTCCAAGTTCTATTCTTACTTCTCCTTGTTTTGCGCTTTTTGATGAGATTATGAACCTTTCAAATATAATCGCACTTACAGTTACCGCGAAGGAAAGAAGAATAAACACCGCGCTTGACAAATCGTTTTGCGCATGAAGCTCTATGCCCGTGCGGTTAAAAAACGAGTATATAAGCGTAAGAGAGCCGCCGAGTGTTACGCCCGAGGCAAAAAGACAGGTGCATATTTTTATGTACCCCCAGATACCGTACGCCTTAAAGGCTATCGCGCACATTAAAAAAGTTGATGCTATTTCGATGAGCGCAACACTAAGAGTCTGTGAAAACACTACCGTCGCCGTTCCTGCAAGCGCGCCTGCGGCAGCAGATAAAAACAGTCGCAGAGCACTTGTTTTTAACTTTATGATTTTAGACGTTAAAAGCAGAGAAAACCAGTTTAAGCTAAAGTTGACGAGAAATAAAATATCGGCGTAGACTGTCACTTCCATCTCTCCTTTTTTTCCGTTATCTAATTATATAACCGCATAAGCGAGAAAAAAGTCGCAATTTTACACCGATATAAAAAATATGAAGTTTTGCCGGATTTTACTCTACAGTAACTTCCTTGCCGTCTGAAACAAACACGATATCCGAGTCATAGTCTGTTCTGAAGTATTCAATGCCTTCTTCTTCAAATAAGGAGCGAACCTCTCTGTGAGGATGACCGTAGCTGTTGTCAAGTTCGCAAGAGATGGCGGCATACTTTGGTGAGAGAGCGCGCACAAATGCTTTTGAGTTTGACGTAGACGAGCCGTGATGACCTGCTTTGAGCACGTCACAGTCCAGAAAGGCGGAGCCGAAATAATCAAGAATTTCGTTTTCGGAAAGCTCTTCTGCGTCACCTGTGAGCATAAATGCCGTGTCGCCGTACTCTGCTCTGAGGACTATGCTGTAGTCGTTTGTTTCTTTGTACTCACCCTCTCCGGGAGCAAGGACGGTGAAGTTTATTTCATCAAGTATGAATTTGTCGCCGCGCTCGGGGATGCTTATCGAAAGAGACTTTTCTTCAATCGCGTCAAGCAGATTTTCAAAAGCTTTTGAATTTGCACTGCAGTCGGGCATGAGAAGAGAGTCGATTTCAAAGTTTCTGATTACATAGTCAGCGCCGCCGATGTGGTCTTCGTGCGGATGTGTAAGAACAAGGCAGTCAAGTCGGGATATTCCTTCGCTTTTGAGGTATGATACGAGCCTTTCCTGACTTGAGTTCGGACCTGCGTCAATAAGAAGAGCGCAATCGTCGCTTTTTATAAGGATGCTGTCGCCCTGTCCGACGTCGATAACGTGCATTTCTATAACACCTTCAACGCTTGCAGACGAGTCGTTAAAACCAAACTGCTCTTTGATGCTGCTTCTGAAATCCTTGGAAAAAGTGTAGAGTGATATAAGAATTATTATAAGTAGTACAGCCGAAATGATTTTTGTGCGTTTGTCAAAGCCTCTGTTCATCGCTTCTCCTTTTAAAAACAGTAAATATTACTAAAAGTATATCATAAAAGTCGTAAAAAAGAAAGTATTTTTTTATAAGGTGCGCATACTTCAACAAAATTTTCGGCGCACCGTATATTATTTCAACAAAATTGTTGACACGGGGCTTGTATATTTGATATAATACAATAATGGATAAAAATGTGTAAGTGAGGCGAAAAGCTTTCGCCGTGAAAGGAATGATAAATTATGAAGTGGACAGGCTTAAATGAGCTGCGTGAAAAGTATTTGTCGTTTTTTGAATCAAAGGGACACCTCAGACTTCCGAGCTACCCTCTCGTTCCGATAAACGATAAATCGCTCCTTCTTATAAACTCGGGTATGGCACCTATGAAGAAGTTCTTTACAGGAGAAGTCGAGCCGCCG
>JAZNQU010000050.1:0-2067 GCA_045590315.1 Eubacteriales bacterium | reverse complement strand
GCCTTGGATTTTTTGCTTTGTTTATTGTATTTTTAATAAATTTGTGATACTATAATTGTAGGTATATACAAGTGAGGAAAAATTATGACAAGAATGATATTTGTGCGTCACGGAGAAAGCACGGGCAATCTTGAAAAACGTTATTTCGGGCATACAGACGGCGCACTTACCGACCGTGGACGAGAACAGGCAAGGCGCACGGCAGAATATCTGAAAAACGAAAAAATAGATGCAGCTTATTCAAGCGACCTTATACGTGCGTATGAAACGGGCAAAATCATTGCAGCAGAGCATTCTCTTGAGCCTGTAGCGGACTCAGGACTCAGAGAAATGTATATGGGAAAATGGGAAAAGCTCTTGTTTGACGATCTTCCGAAGCTCTATCCCGATGAATACGAAATATGGATGCAGAATCTGTGGAAATCAAGAGCAACCGAGGGTGAAAGCGTTGAGGAAATGACGTACAGAGTGCGCGACACCGTCTGGAAGATAGCAAAAGAAAACGACGGAAAGACGGTGCTTCTCGCCTTGCACGGCACACCGATACGCTCACTCTGCTGTGAGTGGCAGGGCATACCGTATGAAAGAATGAACGATGTGGACTGGGTCCCCAACGCTTCTGTTTCAATTGTTAATTACGACGTCAAAAATCACACAGTAAAGCCCGAAATCATCGGATACATAGGCTTTGCAGAGGATATATCGACTGCACTTCCGAAAAACGTCTGATCAAAGGAGAAAAATCTTGGAAACTTATAACGTCGGCGGCATGAGCTGTGCCGCGTGCAGCGCAAGAGTAGAAAAAGCAGTATCTGCGCTTGACACTGTAGAGTCCTGCTCGGTAAATCTCTTGACAAATACTATGACCGTAAGCGGAACTGCTACTGATGAGGAGATAATCAAGGCGGTGACCGATGCAGGATATACCGCTTCTAAAAAGGGAGAGCAAAAGAGAGAGGCTGCAACTGACGATCTGCTCAAGGATACAGAAACCCCCGCGCTTTTTAAAAGGCTTGTTTCTTCACTTGTCTTCCTCTCGCTGCTTATGTATATTTCAATGGGTCATATGATGTGGGGCTGGCCGCTTCCGGTATCCCTTGCCGAAAATCATCTTGGACTTGGACTTATACAGATGATTTTAACTATTGCCGTAATGGTTATAAATCAGAAGTTCTTCACAAGCGGATTTAAAGCCTTGTGGCACAGAGCGCCTAATATGGACACGCTCGTGGCGCTCGGAGCGTCTGCGGCGTTTGTTTACAGCACATACGCGCTTTATAATATGAGTGCCGCACTGACTCGCGGTGACCACGTGGCTGCGATGA
Organism: Eubacteriales bacterium; assembly: GCA_045590315.1. Lineage (GTDB taxonomy): Bacteria > Bacillota > Clostridia > Oscillospirales > CAG-272 > UBA4717. The sequence goes on along the minus strand of JAZNQU010000050.1, from coordinate 742 downwards.
CGTATATGCACGAATTCTATTTCGAATCGGCGGCGATGATACTCGCGCTTATAACCGTCGGCAAGATGCTCGAGGCAAGATCGAAGGGAAGAACGACAGACGCGCTTCGCTCGCTTATGAAGCTTGCCCCTGAGTCGGCAACACTCATAAAAGACGGCAAAGAGGTGCGTATACCTGCAGGTGACGTCGCAGTCGGCGACGTGTTTGTTGTGCGCCCGGGAGAAAGTATCCCCGTTGACGGCGTTGTTATCGAGGGTGAAAGTGCAGTTGATGAATCATCACTTACAGGTGAGTCTGTTCCCGTCGACAAAGTAACGGGCGACAAAGTTTCGGCGGCAACGCTTAATTATTCAGGCTTTATAAAGTGCCGTGCTACCCGTGTCGGCGAGGACACCGCGCTTTCGCAGATAATAAAAATGGTAGAGAACGCATCTGCAACAAAAGCGCCTATCGCAAAAATTGCCGACAAGGTCTCGGGGATTTTCGTCCCCGCAGTTATCGCTATTGCACTTATCACTACCGCCGTGTGGCTTATACTCGGCGAGGGTGCCGGATTTGCGCTTGCGCGCGGTATATCCGTGCTCGTTATAAGCTGTCCGTGTGCGCTCGGACTTGCAACTCCCGTTGCAATTATGGTAGGAAGCGGAGTCGGTGCTAAAAACGGTATTTTATTCAAAAGTGCAGAAGCTCTTGAAGCGGCAGGCAAAGTAAAGACGGTTGTACTTGAAAAAACGGGAACCGT
>JAZNQU010000049.1:0-22159 GCA_045590315.1 Eubacteriales bacterium | reverse complement strand
AAAAAAAAAAAATATAGACAAACAAAGGTTCCGGCTCTGTTGGTTGCCTTACTTTTACTTTTAAGTTATTAGTCCATAAACTCTATTATTCTCTTGAGAATTGTTGCAGCCTGTGCTCTTGTTGCATTTGCTTTAGGCTGGAATTCGGTGCCGACACCGGTAATAATTCCGGCGTTGCTTACCTTGTTTACAAACTCTCTTGCCCAGCTGTCAATATTAGCAGCGTCTGTGTATGTTACACTATTAGCATTCAAAGTCTTGCCCTTATATTCAAGATAACGGGATATAATAACCGCTATTTCCTGACGGTTTATGCTGCGGTCGGGTTCAAACTTATTGTCACCTGTACCGCCTACGATATTGTTGCGTCTTGCCCATTCAATATAAGGTGCGTAGTACATATTCTTGTCTACGTCTGTAAACATGCAGTTAAAGCCTGCAACGTCTATCTGGTCAAGTCTTCCGAGTACAGTAACGAGCATTCCGCGCGAAAGCTGTGAATCGGGGCTGAATTCGGTTGCACTGGTGCCGTTGAATATTCCGCGTGCTGCAACGAAGTTGATCGCATCGCGTCCCCAGTGATTATCAATATCTTCAAATCCGAGGTCAATAACTGTTACAACGTACGGAACAACCATGCTTGTATCGAACTTGATTGTTTCCGAAGCATATGTGGGAGTGCTTCCTACGCTTTCAAGCTTTTCATCATCATAGAAATATACAACTGCATGCTTACCTATTACATCGCTTGTTGCTTTGTAAGGAAGTGTAACTGTTACGTTGCCGTCTTCAAACTTCATTGTTGAAGATATATCATAGTACTTATATTCTGATACAAGAAGTTCTTTAAGCTCATCTTCGGGAACTTCATTTCCGAAGATAAACTGCACGGAATCTTTTACAACTGCCATTTCTGCAATTGCCTTTGCATCAAACTTCATAGTAGCCTTAGGCGTTTCAAGTGTGAAGCTTTCAACGTCGCTCAAAAGATCCGCATATCCCTCGGGAAAGTTTACGATAAAGTCGCTGTCCATATTGCCTGAATAAACAGCTTTTATGGTTACCTTGTTATTCGGATATTTTTTAGCCGCTGCTGAAAGCGCATCGCTAAGTGTGCTTGCTTCAAAGCTCAGGAGTCTGCCTGCACCGTAAGAGACCGTGGGAGTAGGAAGACTGATCTGTGCCTTGCCGCCTACAAGACTCAAGCTGTAATCCTTACTGTCAACTACAGGTTTTTCGTCATCCTTCGGTTCATCATCTTCATCGGGTCCAGAGACGGTTGTTGAAGATACTGTTACAATACCACTCTTAAACTCAAAATCATCGCCGAGCTCGTCAAGATCGTAATTTAAAATATCCTCTTTTTCGCTCGATATTCCTATCGTGTATCTGCCGGCAGGAGTATTCGATTTTGCAGAAAATGTAATCGTTACAAGCTTGCCGTCTTTCTCGATATCCTCATCAGCAAGAGGATTTGTCCAATAAAGCGTATAGGGCGATTCATCGTATACGTTACTGAAGAATTTATCTCCAAGGATGCCCTTGTCTTCAACTTTTTCGATAGTAAAATAATCGTCGTTGAAGTCAAGCATTGTTCTGAGTGCTATGATTCCGGGGTTGTTTTCAAGCTCAAGTGTAACATTAAAAGTGCCGCCGCGTGCTACAGTGGCATTTGACACTGTAAGAAGCGGATCTTTATTGCTTGAGTTATTTGAATTTGAATTGTTTGAGTTTGAACCCGAAGTGCCGCCGGTTACTTTTATGCTTCCGCTTAAAACATCAAACTCGTCGCCGATTTCTTTAAGGTCTGCAGTAACAACGTCTGCGTCTTCAAGAACTACCTTTATCGGATATGTACCGTTGGGGGTATTTGAAGCAACATTAAACACGATTTCTGCGATTTCGCCGTCATCGGTAATATCATCTTCTTCAAGAGCGTTATACCAGAACAGTGTATACGGAGAATCTTCATAGCGATTGGAATGCATTTCATCTCCGAGTATTCCGCCGTCTGTTACAGATTTAACTGAAAAATATTTGTCATTATACTCAAGACTCAGCTTCATAGATATAAAGCCGGGGTTGTCGTCAAGATCAAGCGTGATCTTAGCAGTTGAACCGGCTCTTGCCGTTGCATCGCTGAGCGCAATTTCAGGAGATGCGGCACTCGTTGTGAGCGTCATTGAAAAAAGCGATATCAGCAAAGCCAAAATCAACACAAAACTTGTGAAAGTATTTCTTTTCATCTTCGCGTGTCCTTTCTTTTAAAGGAGGCAAAAGCATCAGCCGTGAAGACGGTTTTTGATACTTCACTCCCATTTGGGCGCCCGGCAGGACGCCTTATAAATATATTATATCATATATTTGATAAAAAGCAAGAGAAGATTGTAAATTTTATATATAATTTGCACGCGTACATAAATTATGTATTGAAATCATGACGAAAGTGTTATATAATGTATGGTAGATTAATTTTTACAAGGAAATATCATCATGGAAGAGAAAATAATTGAAATTATTGCAAAAGAACTCGATATCGAATCCGTCAAAATAAACCTCGATACTCTTATACTCGAAGAGTTAGGTGCACACTCCCTTGACGTTATAGAAATTATTACCGATATTGAGGACACTTTCAATATAGCGATCCCCGACGAAGCGATACCCGATTTTAAAGCGGTTGGAGACATCATAAAATACATAGAAAGCCAACAGCCTTAATTTTATCCGGCATAAACATATAACACCGTCGATAAGGGAAAAATAACACTTATCATAGCCTTTATCAGCGGCAAAGAAAGGAAAGGTCAGCATGAAGCTTCCAAGACAAAAAATTTCTGAGGGAATATACGCAAGTTTAATTGACGGCAGCAAATTCAAGGTGCACGCCATAACTCTCGGCATAGAGCTCCCTCTCGATATAAAAACCGTTACTATGTCAAGCCTTTTGTCACGTGTGCTCAGGCGCGGTTCCGAAAAATACCCGGATATCAAAACTCTTGAAAAAAAGCTCGATGAGCTGTATGCAGCAGACCTCTCTTTTGCTCTTACCCGCTCCGGCGAATCCGAATATCTGTGCCTGTTCACGGATTTTCTGTCAAGCGATTACACAGAAGATTGCGACATTATAAAAGAGATTGTCGACTTTATCAAAGAAGTACTGCTCTATCCGAAAGTTAAAGAAGGTGCCTTTGACAGCGCATATGTTAACGGTGAAAAGAAAAATCTTGCCGACGATATTGATTCACTTATCAACAACAAGGCAAAGTACGCTAAAAACCGATGCATAGAAGAATTGTGTCGCGGCGAAGCGTATGCGATCTCCACCCTCGGAGACAAGGATATTCTTGACGCTGTAAGCGAAAGCGAGCTTTGTGAATTTTACCAAAGCATTCTGAAGCACAGCCGCATTGAGATTCTCTACACGGGCGACGGCAAGTATTTTGACAAAGTGTGCGGTGAATTAACCTCTGCTTTTTCAGGGCTTGAGCGCGAATACAAAGAGCTCTTAACTGTATGCGCGGTAAAGGAAGGAAACGGTGACGGCCGCGAGATATACGAAGATATGGAAGTAAATCAAGGCAAGCTTTCCATAGGTATGCGTACCGGCATCACCAACACAGACCCCGATATCGCATCCCTTATCGTTGCAAATGAAATATTCGGCGGTTCTCCAAACTCGAAGCTGTTTATGAACGTACGCGAAAAAATGAGCCTTTGCTACTATTGTTCAAGTTCAATAGACGGAGTGAAGGGCATAATGCTTGTAAACGCAGGCATTGAGGGCAAAAACTATGAAATTGCAAAAACGGCTATCGCAGAACAGCTTGATAACGTGCAAAACGGAAAATTCTCAGACGATGAATTTTCAAATGCAGTAAGCTCGCTTATCAACGGTTATAAGTCCGTTTCTGACAGCGTAAGCTCGCTTGAAGCCTGGTATTTACCGAGAATATTCAGAAAAGAAGAAGACACTCCCGATTCAAGAATAGAGCAAATAAAAAAAGTTACACGCGAAGACGTCGTAAGAGCCGCCTTGAGAATAAAGACAGAAGTTATATACTTCCTTCGTCCGACAGCAAGTGACAAGAAGGAGGATTGTTGATAATGATCAAAGATAAAAAAGTTGTAAGAAGCGAATTTTTGGGTGAAGAATATACCGTATTCAAGCATAAAAGCGGGCTTGACGTTTACGTTTTCAAGAAAAACCTTTCAACGTCTTATGCGCTTTTTGCAACAAAATACGGCTCGCTCGATAATAAATTCAAAACCGACTCAGACTCCGATTTCACCTGTGTACCCGACGGCATCGCTCACTTTTTGGAACACAAAATGTTTGAAAACGAAAACGGAGAGGACACTTTTGTGCGATACGCAAAAACAGGTGCCAGCGCCAATGCCTACACCTCAAACCGTATGACAGCGTATCTGTTCTCGTGTACTGATAATTTTTACCAGTCGCATGAAATACTTCTTGACTTCGTAACAAAGCCCTATTTTACAAAAGAAACTGTAGAAAAAGAACAGGGCATCATCGCCCAGGAAATAAGAATGTACGATGATAATCCCGGCACAAGACTTTACTACGAGCTTTTAGGCGCGCTATATAACGACCACAATGTAAAAATAAACATAGCAGGCACGGTAGACTCTATAAAAAAGATAACTCCCGAGTACCTGTATATGTGCTACAACACCTTCTACAATCTCAACAATATGGCTCTTTGCGTATGCGGAGACGTTGATGAATATAAGGTCTGCGAAATATGCGACAAAATACTGAAAAAATCGCCTGAACAGAAAATCACGCGCGAATATCCGAGCGAGTGCGCCAAAGTAAGCAAAAAGACGGCGAGCGCACGTCTTAAGGTATCTCAGCCTATCTTTGCTGTAGGTATCAAGGACACAAACATAAGTCCTGATCCGCAAGCAAGGCTTAAAAAGAAGGCTTGCGCGGATATAGTAGACAAAATGCTGTTTGGAAAAACTTCCCCCTTCTTTAACGAGCTTTACGAAAAAGGCCTCATATCGGGAGATCTGCACGCCGACTACGAGCATAATGCAAGCTTCTCTTTCCTCTCTTTTGACGGAAAAAGCAATGACCCCGACAAGGTTTTCGATATGTTCTTGGAGTATATGGAAGAATTCAAGAAAAATCCGCCACACGAAGGTGACTTTGAACGCGCAAAGCGCGTAAAGCTTGCTTCTTTTATAGGAATTTTTGACTCGACTGAAGATATCGCCAACGAATTTCTCTCATTCGTATTTGAAGGCACAACGGTATTTGATTACGCAGATGCAATAAAATCGGTCACATACGATGACGCTCTTGATTTTATAAACTCGGTGTTTAAAGAAGAATACTGCTCTCTTGCAAAAATTCTTCCCCTGTGAGCAGAAACGAAAGGAATTTAAAATGGTAAATTATATTTCTTTTCCCGGACTTGGAATCGGCGAGATGGCAATAAACAAGATCGCCATATCTATTGGCGATTTACAGATCCGCTGGTACGGTATTATCGTTACGCTTGCTATCATTTGCGGCTTTGCTTTTGCGTGTGTGCGTGCCCGCAAAATCGGTATAAGCTTTGACTCTATGCTCGATTATGCGGTATTTACAATATTTTTTGCTATACTTGGAGCAAGACTTTACTACGTCGCCTTTTCGGGCGATACATACGACTCCTTTATTGACGTTATCGCCGTCTGGAACGGCGGCCTTGCGATATACGGAGGACTTTTAGGCGGTGTAATCACCATTATCGTGATTTCTAAGATCAAAAAGATAAGCATTATCAAAATGCTCGACGTAGTTGCGCCTTGTGCAATGCTCGGACAGGTTATCGGCAGATTTGCAAACTTTGTAAACGCCGAAGCATACGGCTACAATCCCGAAAAGATCGCGCAGTACGAGAACAATCTCTTCAGAATGGATATACGCACCGAGGGCTCGGACTTTGTAAGACATACGCTTCCGACATTCCTTTTTGAATCGATGTGGAACCTTGTCGGTCTTCTCATTCTCTTGTTCGTTATCGAAAAAATCAAGAAATACAACGGTCAGAGTGTACTCTTTTACGTAACGTGGTACGGATTCGGCAGAACGTGGATCGAAATGTTCCGTTCCGACAGCCTTTATATTTCGGACGTCAGAGTGTCAAGTCTGATCGGCTTTTTGTGCTTCCTTGCAGGCATAACGCTCATGATAATATTCGGACTCAGGGCAAAAAGAGCCCGTCTTGACGACGTCGAATACGAAAGCATATATTCAAGCAAAAAAGAAGAAGTTGACACAACAAACACAGACACTAACGATTGATGCGGAGGACAGAACATGGCACAGATTATAAACGGTAAAGAAATATCGGCAAAGGTACGCGGCGACATCGCGCGCGAAGTCGAAGAACTCAAGAAAAAGGGGATAACACCCGGACTTGCAGTTGTAATAGTCGGCGAAGACCCGGCTTCAAAGGTGTACGTTCGCAACAAGCACCGAGCATGCGAGGAAACGGGAATATACTCCGAGGTATGCGAGCTTCCCGAAAGTACCACCGAAGAAGAGCTTCTGGCCCTTATTGACAAGCTCAACTCAGACGACAAGATACACGGCATACTCGTACAGCTTCCGCTTCCCTCTCATCTTGACGACAAGGCGGTGATCGAGCGTATCGACCCAAGAAAAGACGTTGACGCGTTCAGCGCGGTAAACGTAGGAAAGATAATGCTCGGCGAATACGACTTCCTTCCCTGCACTCCTGCAGGAGTAATGGAGCTTTTGCGCGAAAGCGGCATCGATCCGTCAGGCAAGGAATGCGTTATAGTCGGCAGAAGCAATATAGTAGGCAAGCCGCAGGCGATGCTTATGCTCCACGCTAATGCAACAGTTACTATATGCCACTCGAGAACACGCGAGCTTGCAGAGGTTACACGTCGTGCAGATATACTTGTAGCGGCACTCGGTAAGGCGAAATTTATAACGGGCGATATGATAAAAGAGGGCGCCGTTGTAATTGACGTTGGCATTAACAGACTTCCCGACGGCAAGCTGTGCGGCGACGTTGACTTTGAAAGCGCTGAGCCTAAGGCTTCGTACATTACACCTGTACCCGGCGGCGTAGGACCGATGACGATAACGATGCTTCTCAAAAATACGCTTAAAGCGGCAGAGCTGAAGCTAAAATAAAAGTCCCTTTTCAAGATAAGTGTTGCTGAATGTATCTTCGGCAGTTTCACCAAGCGTTGATGAAAACAGACGAATATGATAGAATGGACCAAAAGGAAAATAAGAATTTGCAGGTGAGATAATGATTATTTTGATTACCGGAGCATCGCATACAGGAAAAACAGTTCTTGCTCAAAAGTTGCTTGAAAAATATAAATATCCGTATCTGTCAATAGACCATCTGAAAATGGGTTTAATTCGCAGCGGCAGCACAGAACTTACCCCTATGAGTGATGACAAGGATTTGACCGCATACTTATGGCCTGTTGTTCGTGAAATGATAAAAACTGCTATTGAAAATAAGCAGAACTTGATTGTCGAAGGTTGCTATATTCCGTTCGATTGGCAGAAGGACTTTGACTCTAAGTATCTTGAAAATATCAAGTGTTTCTGCATTGTAATGAGTGAGGAATACATCAGAAACTACTTTGCTGACATAAAGAAATATGCAAATGCCATCGAAAACCGCTTGGATGATGAATGGTGTACAATGGAGCAGGAATTGGTAGACAATGCAGAAATGTTAGCCCTTGCACAAAGGTATAATGTGAACTATATACTCATTGAGGATAAGTACGAAATCAATATTGATTTATAACGACAAATTCCAATTTGTAAATCTCTTAAACGGACTCCGGCTGAAAAAAGCGGAGTCTGTTTACTGTCATTTCGACAAAGAGGGATTGGATTTATGCCTTAGCAACAAATAGCTTAAAAGGGAGAAATAAAAAGCAAAATAAGAGGCTGTTAAATACAGCTTCTTTTTTTATTTGTTATTCCAAAAATGAGACAAAAAGACCATTTTTGAGACGATTTTATCAATTATGAGAATCTTTAACAAATAGTATTGACAAGGTAAATTCTCGTGTTTATACTAAAGCTGTCAAACCGGTAAGACATTAAATTGACAAACTGTTTAGTTTGTGATAAAATTAAGAAAGGAAAAATATGGAAAACAGATGTAGACGATGCAACCGAATATTAACAAATCCCGAAGCTGTTTACGGGTGGCGATGTGCCGAAAAACTCGGAATCGCTGAGCAGGTCGCTTCGTTAGACTATGATTTTTTTACGAGATTTACCGATGGTATACTTGAAGCTGATAAGCTTTTTAAAAACTCTAATATAACGTTAACGGATGAGCAAATGAACGCAATCTATGCTGCAAGTGCAGAAGCCAAGATTTTTGAGGGCCTTGATGATAAGCGTGCAGAGTTTAATAAGCGTTTAATACTTTTCATTGCAAACGAATGGGTTAATATATATAAAACAAAAGAAAAGCTGGCAAATCTGCCTAAAGCTATCAACGAATATGTTTCAATGATAAAAGAAGACGGTTTCTTGGATGCAACAAGTCAGGTTCTTGCTAAAGTCGGTAAGCTTGATGATGTCACAAATACTTTGCTTAAATCATATAACGCACTTAATCCAAAGGAAACGGCAATACTTGATGAAAACGGAAAGTTGATTGAAAAATCCAATAACAAACAAGGCGTTGAAAATTACAAGTATAACAAATCAATTGATATGAGTGAATATACGAAAAAAGAATATATAAACTCACAAAAAACAGGTGCCGTATCAAAGCTTAAATTTGGTCCGCATACTATGAGTGAAAATGGTTGTGAAGTAATTGCAACGTATAATACTCTTATAACTCTCGGAGCCAAAGAAGATATTTGCGATGTTGCCGCATACTATGAAGCTGATGGCCAAATGCTTAACGGAGTATGGGGAACTAATCCATATGCCGCCGAACGATACTTCAAGAAAAAAGGATATGAGGTAACCAGAATAGAGGGGGATGATATATTAAGCGGAAATATTCCCGATGCAGATGCATACCTTTATTCTTATTGGAATACTGATAAAGTAACTGATAAATTACATACAGTTTCTGTGCGAAAAACAGAAAGAGATACTTGGGTGTTATATAATTATCGAAGTGAAAAAGATAGACAATATAATGCGGATAGTATACAAGAGTGCATAAAAAATAATCCTGATCAGCCACTACTTTTATTAGCAATAAAACACAAATCAAAATAATATTACAAAAGGAGTCCTGTCACCATGAAAATTCGTCGAATAGTATGCTTGTTAGTTTTAATATGCATATCATTTTCGCTTTCGGCTTGTATATCCGATGCTGATATTCGTCCACAGTTTGATCCAAACTATGTTTGGGTTTGCGAAGAACCCTTCTCATACTTTATATACGGTGATGTAAACCGTGATGCGCCCGGTATACTTGTTTATGCGGAAAATGAATACTATTATTTTATGGTTGATGGTACAGGGCCATCAATAGACTTTGCATTACCCTCCGCATTTTCAGCAGACGGTTATACCCCCAAAGGCAACCTACTGTTGTATGGTATTGCAGATTATGAAGAAGGGTACTTCGTATACACGATCGAAGAAGATTATTTAAACATCTTTGGCGGTGAGGTTAAAACTATGACATTTGCAAGAATGTCAAAGGAAGAATTCGAAGAAAAACACGGAAGTGTTATCGAGTTTGAAACAGCAGAGCAGCAAACAATTTGGTGAAAACTTTTCACAGAATCGTATATACTTATAACATTTCAATAAAAACCTATTGACAAACATAAAAATAAATGGTATAATAATTTGCCGCTTGAAAAAGGTTGTAAAACCCATACGGGTACCTTAACAGCGAGACATAATGAAAGTGAGGTGCTTTTCGTGTACGCAATTATCGTAACAGGCGGAAAGCAGTACAAGGTTGCCGAGGGCGACGAGCTTTTCATTGAAAAGCTTGAAGCTAATGAAGGCGACTCCGTTACCTTTGACAAAGTGCTTGCAGTATCCGCAAATGACGCTCTTACAGTCGGCGCTCCCTACGTTGACGCTGCTTCTGTAAAGGCAACAGTTGTTAAGAACGGTAAGGCAAAGAAGATCCACATTCTTAAGTACAAGCCCAAGAAGGACTCGAAAAAGAAGATTGGTCACAGACAGCCTTACACTAAGGTCCGCATCGAAGCTATCGCGCTTTAAGGCGGAGAAAGAAGCAGTCTTAAATGACAAAGATTACTTTCTTTACATCCGAAGGAGTCTTTTACGGCTTTGAGGAAAAGGGTCATACAATGTACGCAGATGAAGGAAATGACGTTCTCTGCGCAGCGCTCTCATCGATGACAATGCTGATAATAAATACGATTGAGGTAGGCTTCGGCTCAAGAGTGGACTACACTATTGACGAGGATACCACGACGGTAAAGCTTATAGCACGCTCTGCTCTTCCCGTATTCGAGGAGGACGAATGTGTACGCTTCGCCGTAAGCGGACTTCTCGCTTCGTATTATCATCAACTGCAGGAGCTTGTCGAAGAATACTACGACTATCTTGACGTAAACGTTATCGAACAGGAAGTATAAGACTCAGAAAAATGCAAACACAAATAATCGAAAGGTATTGGAGGTGCAGCAAAGCATGATCAGATTAAGCTTACAGTTTTTTGCTCACAAAAAAGGTGTCGGTTCAACAAAGAACGGCCGTGACAGCGAATCTAAGCGCCTTGGCGTAAAGCGCGCTGACGGTCAGCACGTGCTTGCCGGCAACATCATCGTAAGACAGAGAGGTACAAGCGTACATCCCGGTAACAATGTTGGTATCGGTAAGGACGACACACTCTTTGCTCTCATCGAAGGCACTGTAAAGTTTGAGCATATCGCAGGCGGCAGAAAAGCTGTCAGCGTTTACGCAGACTAAGAGCCATCAGACAAACAGAAAAGCAGACTTTCGTCTGCTTTTTTTGTTTTTATTGTTCTCTATCTTTTCTTTCTTACCCTGACAAAATGCATAAACACAACACAAAGCGAAACCGCAATCATGGCTCCGCAAATATCAAGCAGCATGTCCGAAAGCTGAGCATCTCGCCCGTCTGAAAACAGCTGAAGACACTCGTCCGTTAAAGCAACAGCGGCGCTCGTCGCGCCACATACAACAAATTTTTTTGAAGTACTGTTTATATTAAAAAAGTACAGAGTCATAAAAAGCAGTGTACCTAAAACAGCAAACTCTGCAAAATGAGCAAATTTGCGAACTATCCCGTCAGTTATGTTTACACTTGTTTGCGAAACCTTCTCTATAATCTGTATTATCACTTCGGAAACTCTTTCGCTCTGAAAAGTCGACTGTTCTGCATTCTTAGCCGAAAAGCTCCATATCACAAGACACCATGCAACTGTAAGAAAAAGAAATATATACGCCCAAAGCTTTGTTTTGCTCATTTCTGTCACCTCTCTGTCGTTTTTATTATATAACAAATATGTTACGTTTATATGAATTTTCAGGTGAAGTTTATAAAAGAAGCAATAATCCCCGTTATTTTCAACATTTATCTCACTATGTTGGCTATAAATTTCAAATATCTATTGCAATTTTAACAAATGTATAGTATAATATAAATTAATAATTATGATGAGAAAGGCAGTGTGATAACAATTATGGGCGATTCCCCTGCCCCATGTGCAAACCGATGTCTGCCCCGCAGATGCGTACAAATTATAGTGCGCAAGCTGCAGGAAAAAAAGTCAGGTATGCACGAGTGCGCCGTGGACGACTGTGCTTCATATGAGCCACCGTAGCTGATGCTATATGTATTTTTAATATTCTATAACATTTAAGATTTAAATTCACGGAGGATCATATATATTATGGACGGCGACAGTATATTGTCGATAATAGTTTTAGTTATACTCGTAATATTTTCGGCATTTTTCTCAGCAACAGAAACGGCATTCTTGTCGTTTAACAAAATCAAGATGAAAACCGCCGCACAGGACGGTAATAGAAAAGCTCAAAAAATACTTGACCTTTTCGATAAATACGACAAACTTATTTCAACAATACTTATCGGTAACAACATTGTAAACATAGCAGCATCGTCAATCGCAACAGTTTTGTTTGTTCAGACACTGAATCTGAAAAACGGTGCTACTCTGGCTACACTTGTAATAACTCTCATAGTGCTTTTCTTCGGCGAGATCACACCTAAGCGTATAGCTAAGGAAATTCCCGATAAGGTCGTAATGGCTTTCTTCCCGCTTATAAACTTCTTAACCTTCATATTAACTCCCGTTTCATTCATTTTGAACCTTTGGCAGAAGCTTGTTACTAAAGTTTTCAAGTTCAAGGGCGAGTCCGGAATGACGGAAGACGAGCTTATAACGATGGTCGATGAAGCTCAGCAAGAGGGCGGAATTGATGAGGACGAAGGCGAGCTTATACGCTCGGCTATTGAGTTTAACGACGTTGAAGTGCGCGATATCATAACACCACGTGTTGATGTCTCCGCAATACCTGCAGATGCAACAATAGACGAGGTTGCTGCAGTATTTTATGAAACAGGATACTCAAGGCTTCCTGTTTACAACAACACTATTGACGATATAATAGGTATTCTTCACGAAAAGGATTTCTATTACATACGTCATAAAGGAATTACTGACTTCCGCTCCGCTATAGGTAAAGCGGTGTACGTTTCGGAACACGTTCAGATATCTGACCTGCTCAAAAAATTCCAGCTTGAAAAAGCTCATATGGCTGTCGTTCTCGACGATTTCGGCGGAACGCTCGGCATATGTACTCTTGAAGATATACTTGAAGAGCTTGTCGGCGATATCTGGGATGAGCACGACGAGATAGTTGAGCAGTTTAAAAAGTGCGATGACGAAAGCGTTATCGTAGACGCTTCGACAAGAGTTCTTGATATGTTCGAATATTTCGATATAAAGCCTCTTGACGAAAACGACCTTCCGCAGACTGTAAACGGATGGGTGCTCAAGGAGATGGGACATCTGCCGGAGCCGGGCGAAAGCTTTGATTACAAGAATATGCATGTTGAAATCATAAATTCCGACGAAAAAATCGTTGAAGAGGTTCGCATCACAATCGAAAACAAAGATGATGAGGATGACGATAAGAAATCGGATAGTGAAAAATCATCAGACTAAAACAGATATGATGGCTGCAAATCGCAGCCATCTTTTTTATGACAAAAAGTAAAAATTATTTACCGTATTCATCCTTATTTTCAAAAAAAGCCTTGCTAAATGGCGCTATGTGTGATAAAATATAGAGAGTATATAATACATATAATGGAGGAATCTTTATATGAGCAAAACATTCGGTCCCATTTTCAGAAAATCGGTTGGCGGATATAATAAAAGCGATGTTAACACATATATAGAAGATATGAGTATCCGCGCTAAAAGCCGGGAGGAAGAGCTTGAAGCAAAGATTTCCAAACTTGAAAAAGAGCTTGAAGAAGCATCAGAGCGCGTAAAAGATGCAGAAAGCCGCGACTTTTCTGCCGAAGCCGCAGTTTATGATGAAAAAATACAAGAGCTTGAAACCAAAATTGAAGACGGTTCTAATATAATCGCGGCTAAGAACGAATATATCGAAAAGCTCGAAGCAGAGCTTGGCAAAAAAGAGGCTGATTTAAACGAGTCGCTTGCCCGCGTGTCCGAAATGGAAGATGCAGTTAAGGCAGGCAGCGAATCTTCGGAAAAAGCAAAGCAGTACGACTTACTTAGCAGAAGACTCGGTGAGATCATGTTAAAAGCGGGGGATACTGCTGAAAAGATTGTATCGGATGCAAATGACAAAGCTGCTGCGCTCATTGCAGAAGCCGAAAGCAAAAGAACTCACTGCCTTGAAGTATTAAAAAAGTATACTGAGAAATATTGCGACAAGCTCAGCGAAGTGACCGTTGCAACGGCACAGGACCGTCTTGACCGCATCAACAGCGAAATGGCTGAATTTGAAGCGTCTCTTTCGCGCTCGGTAATGAACGCACGCAAGCAGAACGGTTCTGTAAAAGAATATATTGACACTCTCCGTCATTCTCTTGACTCAAGTCTTGACAGCATTCTTAACGAAACCGACGCAGACAGCCCTGTTGAATATGGGCTTGGAGCATCAGGTATTGATAAGATGCTTGATGACTCGGTAAACAACATCCTTGCACAAATAAGCCGCGAGCTTGGCGACTTTGACGAAGAAAATTCTGATATAAACTGATCTTTTATTACAAAAAATCTGTATGAAAGACAAGGAACCGCATAAAAAATGATTAAACTCACCGACCCGGGCTACACAAACTCCAATGTGTCGGATTCGCTTAACAAGGTTGGAGAGCGTATAAAGCTTGTACGTAAGCGCCGCAGAATGACACAAAGCGAGCTTGCCGGAAATGAAATCACCAGAAATATGCTCAGCCGTATCGAAAACGGGTGCGCTCTGCCCTCACTTGGAACTCTTGTTCATCTTGCTTCAAGGCTCGGCGTTCCTGCTTCCGCGCTTCTTGACGATGCTTTTCTTGACGATCACCTTAGATCCGAGACAATACGAAAAGCACACGAATATATGAAAACCGGAGAATACGGAGCCGCACTTGATACTGTAAAAAATTCAGATATAGTACCCGATGATGAAATTTTTCTTATAATCATAGAGTGTGAGCTTGCGCTTGCAAAGGAACATATCAGAGAACACAAGTATTTTGACGCTTTTGAAAGTCTTTCAAGTGCAATCGAAAAAGCTGACGATACGATATATTCAACCGCCGGAAGCGGCTATATTGCAAGCTTGTACCACACTTTGGCATCGCATATGCTGCCACTCTCAGATGAGGCAGGCGCTAAGAGCTCTCCCCGATTCAACGAATATATTGATTTGTACATTTATCTCAGGCTTATCAACCTCTTTGATAAAGGCCAGATAGTTAAAGCGGTAAATCTCGCGGGGCTATGCGAAATAGGCGACCGTATACTGTCAACGCATATTGCCGCAAAGCTTGATATGGCAAACGGAAGGTACAGAGAGGCATCGGCAAAATTAAAGCAGATCACAGAAGCTGAAAAGCTATCGCCTACACCTCACGGAAGTCTTATGCTGTATCGCATATACGGCGAGCTTGAACAGTGTGCGAAAGGCGAAAACGACTATGTTCTCGCATACACGTACAGAGAAGAAAAATTAAAGCTTTATTCTCTGATGTCGGGAATAAAACTGTAAAATCTTCACATTCAACATACAGATACACAGAAAGGCATATTTGACATATGAATATAAGAATTGGTCACGGCTATGACCTGCACAAGCTTGTACCGGACCGCCGTCTGATTCTCGGCGGAGTTCACATTCCCTATGAGTTTGGGCTTCTTGGTCATTCAGATGCCGACGTTCTGTATCATGCGGTTATGGACGCAATTCTCGGTGCGCTTGCGCACGGTGATATAGGACGCCATTTTCCCGACAACGATAATACGTTTAAGGATATTGACAGCGCAGAGCTTTGCAAAAAAGTATGTACAATGATGCACGATCAAAAAATGAAAATCGGCAACATTGATGTTACGCTCATTGCACAACGTCCGCGTATGGCACCGTATATAGAGCAAATGCGCGAAAACCTCGCCTGCGTATTTGACTGTGACGTAAGTCAGATCAATGTGAAAGCGACCACCGAGGAGGGACTCGGCGCCACCGGCGAGGGTCTCGCGATATCGGTGCACTCCGTTGTGTTGTTATACGGCACCGAATAGTTATATGTGAAGCGTACCTGCCACGGCTTGACTCCAAAATCCTTTATTTCCAACTTCCCTGCCGGGGCATAATACGCGAGCTTTCACATTACTATTGTATGAGGCTTTCTGCCGCTTGGCACCGTCACAAACTGCTGCTTAAGTCAGAGCCTTTTAATATAATACGTATTTTCAATTGTATTTTCTCTGAAAACACCTATGTAAACTAACATCTTAAACGATAATTGTAAAAAATATTTTTTATTGTCCAAAGGAGCATTTATATTATGATAAAAGTATCACCGTCAATCCTTGCAAGCGATTTTTCAAAGCTTGGAGATGAAATCGTATCTATTGTTGAAGCCGGCGCAGAATATATCCATATTGACGTTATGGACGGTATGTTCGTACCGAATATGTCAATTGGCCCCTGCATTATCAGTTCAGTAAGAAAGGTAACGGATGCTGTTTTCGATACTCATCTGATGATAAGTGATCCTATCCGTTATGTCGAAGACTTCGCAAATGCCGGGTCTGATATCATCACCTTCCACTTTGAAAGCTGTACAAATCACAGCGAGGTGATTGACCGCATACATTCATTCGGCAAAAAAGCCGGCATATCTATAAAGCCGGCAACTCCTGCTTTCGTTCTCGAGCCCCTTCTTGATAAGATAGACTTAGTTCTCATAATGACAGTAGAGCCGGGATTCGGAGGTCAGTCGTTTATTCCCGAAACGCTCGAAAGCGTAAAGATTGTACGTGAAATGCTTGTACGCCTCGGGCTTGACTCAAAGGTAGATGTTGAGGTGGACGGAGGCATAACTCCCGAAACGGCAGTGCTTGCAAAGGCTGCAGGCGCAAACGTGCTTGTCGCAGGAAGCGCAATTTTTAAAGCAGCTGACAGAAAAGCCGCAATCGAAGCTATTAAAAACGGACAGTAATACCAATATGAGTGAACTGACAGGTGTGTATAATTAACAAATTATTAACATATGGGATGTCTGTATTTGATATAATTATAATGTTATATTTTAACTAATCGAAAGAGGGTTTAACTTATGAAAGCAAAAACACTCGCACTCTTATCAATAATATTACTCATCGCAATGATGCTTACAGTAGCAATAAGCGCTGATACAGCTACAGAAAGGCAGAGAATTTTCGAGGCAGCAAAGGCCGCATGTCCCGAAGCTTATCATAAATATTACCTTTCTCCTGCGCAGAATATTCTTAACATGATTGATACGATAACAGAAGCTCAGGCTGATCAGGTAATTGCGGAAATACAGGCAGCAAAAGCTAACCTGACAGTAGACAGAGGCCCTTCGCTGAGTGAGTATACCGACGCTGAAATCACAGACGCTGTTTCCCACTTCAGATCAGTATGCGGTATACTTGACCTTGGATATCGTATTGAAACTCACCATGATGCACACTTAGACGACCAGTCGGTTTATCTCTGGTGGCCTTCAAGCGATCCTGCTGATTCAGCAAATCACATAGAACTTGACGGTGACGATCTGCTTGCCCCCTCGTCTCCCTCCACCGGAGGCAGCGGCACAACTTACTACTCCATCAGATTTAATACAAACGGAGGAAGTGACGTTGTAAACCAGCGCGTAAAGAGAAACTCTTACGTAACTGTTCCCGAAGAACCTGTAAAAGAAGGTTATGAATTTGCAGGTTGGTATATCGACGAAGCTCTTACGATTCCTTTCGATTTTGACACAAAAGTAAAAGAAGCGTATGTTCTTTATGCCAAGTGGACTGAAGTTACCGAGCCTGTTGACCCTGTTGAATGGGAAAATCCTTATGATGACGTCAGCGAGACCGATTGGTACTACAATGATCTTAAGACACTCACAGAGCTTGGTTATATAAATGGAATTTCCGACAACGAATTCGGCGGCAATCTCCCGCTTACAAGAGGTATGTTCGTAACTATACTCCACCGTATCGACGGCAGTCCTGTTGCTTCAGCCGATTGTGAATTTGAAGATGTTATTGACGGTGCCTGGTATGAGGCAGGCGTTAACTGGGCAAACGAAAACGGAATCGTTACAGGATTTAACGACAAAGAATTCAGACCCGACATACCGATCACACGTGAGCAGATGGCGGCAGTTCTCTTCCGCTATGCAAGATACAAGGGAATGGATGCTGTAACTCTTCAGGAAAGCTTACACTTCTTGGATTCTGATGAGATTTCCGAATACGCAATACCCGCTATGAACTGGGCAACGAGTGTTCGAATCATCAGAGGTCACGGCGACGGCACTGTAACTCCTACAGCTTACGCTACAAGAGCACATGTAACGGCAGTATTTGTAAGACTTCTTGAATTCATGGGCGCAATCAAATAATTTCAAAACCTATTACCTGCCCGCAAGGGCAGGTAATATTACTATTGATATGATTTAAAGCTATATTTTCAAGTTGAGAGGATTTTATGAATAAAACGCTGAAAGCAATCCTGATGACGATTCCGGCAATAATCCTTGTAGTTGCCGTGCTCGTTTCAACACACAGTATTTATTCTGCATTTGTTAAAGACAACCTTATTGCTTCACTTATAATATCAACAAACAATTCTGCCGGCAATCAGGACAAAACCGACAACACTGATGAAATTGTATTTTCCGAAGAAATGCCTGAGGCAATTGAGCACACAGACGAAGTTTTTGATATAATCTATTTCGGAAATCAATGGGCAGTACTGAACGTTGACGGATGGAACAACACCGATATTCCCGTATATTTAGGTGACACGGATGAGATACTGACAAAAGGCGCCGGACAATGGATAGGCTCCTATTCCTGCGGACTTGGCAAAAACTGTATCCTTTCTGCAAATGTAATGACTTATTTTTACGAGATTGAAGATACAGCTATAGGAACGCTTATATCTGTAAACACACCTTACGGAGCATATCAATACGAGGTTGTGGACAAGTTTGTATTTTCATCAAATGATATAGATATGCTTTACGACGAAACGGGAGAAGATACTCTTATACTTCACACAAATTACCCCCGATCACAGGGCTTGAATGCTAAAAGCAGCCGCATAGCTCTGATATGCACCCTGAAGCGCGGACTTATTTATAAAAGTGCATATGACAGCTGATCAAAGCAACAGAATCGAAAGGGAGTATCATTATATATGATAAAGAAATTAAGTTTTATATTCATAACTGCAGGCGCAATCCTTCTTCCCATTATTCTTTGCGCAACTCTTGTCTTTGCTCTGCCTTATTTTACCGTTTATTCTCATGATGACTTTGCAAGCGGTGTCAGCAGCTATATTGATGAAAACAAACTTGCAGAAATAATAAAGCCTCTTATAGCTACCACCGCAGAGACTTACGGTCATAATGCAGACATCATTTCCGGTGCTATCGACAACACTGAGTTAAAAAACAAAGCCGGAGAATACTTTACGCAGTACTACAACTCATTTATCACAGGAGAGCGTGCAACTATACATGTAAAATACCGCAACAATGCGTTTTACTACGCTATAAAGGAAAACGCGCCTTTAAGCAGCCGTCCTGAATATTTTGAAGTTGATGAAAATTCTCTTTTGCTGGCGACAAGATGTAATAATCTGGTAGAATCATCAATAAACTCTCTGTCGCTTGACTCAGCATATTCCGTTCTGCTTTCATACAGAGAGGCATATCTGAGGCTTGCCGGCACAGGTAAATATTTCACACCTTTAGCGCTGGCTTCTTCCTTACTGTTCATAATACTTCTTGTATTTATAGTTAAACAAAAACGCTATAAAACATCGTACGTACTATCGCTTGTACTTTTTGCAGGATCGATTCTCTTTTCAATACCGCTGACATATGTTTGTGCTTTGGATCTTCCGGCAAAATTAAATATAAGCGTTGGCGCGGCTTACTGTTATATTGATGCGCTTTATAAATATATATTTGAAAGAACATCGTATATATATATCGCAATAAGCGCATTTTTGTTGGTACTTTTTATTCTGTCAGTTGTATGGACACAAACAAAGAAAAACTCTAACAAATAATCAAAACTGATTTCACAAAATGTATATTTATTTTTTATAACGAGGTGTATCGTGAATAATATTAAAATTGTAGTAGATTCTTCAGCAGATCTCACAGAACTTTCAAACATATCTTTTGCCTTCGCTCCGCTTAAAATTGTTACAGCAACAAATCAGTATGTGGACGATAAAAACCTGAACGTTCCCGACATGGTTGAATACTTGTATAATTACAAAGGCAAATCTTCTACTTCCTGTCCTAACGTTAACGACTGGCTTGAAGCTTTCGGCGATGCTGAAGAGATATTCTGCATTACAATTACAAGCAATCTTTCAGGCAGCTATAACACCGCATGTATTGCAAAAAAGATGTACAGGGAAAAACATCCGTCACGCCGCGTTAATGTAATAGATTCTCTGTCGACAGGTCCTGAAATGGCTCTTATAGCTGAAAAGATACGCGACATGGCACTTGACGGCAAAGACTTTGACCAGATTTTAAACGCAATTAAAAATTACAAAACCGAGCTTCTCTTCACCCTGAAATCAATGAAGAATCTTGCAAATAACGGACGTGTCAGCAAAATCGCCGCTGCCGCCGCAGGCATACTCGGAATACGTGCTGTCGGCAGGGCAAGTGAAAAAGGCACGCTTGAAATGCTTTCCAAGTGCCAGGGAGAGGCAAACGCATTAAAAGCCATGATTAAGTATATGATTGAATACGGATATAACGGCGGAAAGGTAAGAATAACGCACTGTCTCAACAAAGACTTTGCCGACGCGCTTGCCGCCAAAATCACCGAAAGCTTCCCTCTTGCAAGAGTATCGATTGCAGAAAGCCGCGGACTTTGCAGCTTCTATGCAGAAAAGGGCGGCTTGCTCCTCGGTTATGAGGTTTGATAATAAGCATAAAAAATACCCACTTCCGTGGGTATTTTTTATTTATCTTTCTTCTCGGAAATACGGAAGTCCGAGGCTTGCCGGAGGTTGATGCTCTGGCTTTTTTCTTGCACTTGTAAATACAAGCACTATTATCGTAACAATATAAGGCAGCATCTTTATAAGCTCCTTATTACTGCTTGAAAGGTTCGGAATGTAGGTACATATAATGTACAGACCTCCGAATATAAATGAGCTGAAAATTGCCGAATTCGGCTTCCAGAGCGCGAATATTACTATCGCGATAGCAAGCCATCCGCGGTCACCAAAGCCATCGTTTGTCCATGCGCCCGACGTGTAGTCCATTACAAAGTAAAGTCCGCCAAGACCTGCGATTGAACCGCCGATACAGGTTGCAAGGTACTTATAAAGGGATACGTTGATACCTGCAGCGTCTGCAGTTGCAGGATTTTCGCCGACTGCTCTGAGATTAAGTCCTACTCTCGTTCTGTTGAGTATCCATGCAACTACAACAGCAATTATAATTGCAAGATAAGCTAAAAATCCGAACGAAAGGAAAGTCTTTCCGAAAAGTCCGAGATCATCGGCAAACGGAAGAGTCGTTTTATAGAAGTTGCCCGTTTTCAGAAGCGAAATCGATCCGCTCTCACCAAAGAAGCTCAAAAGTGAGCCGCCGTAGAAGTTGCCTATACCCACACCAAATGTGGTAAGTGCAAGACCGGTAACGTTCTGATTAGCGCGAAGCGTTATAGTTAAAAAGCTGTATATCAGCGCCATAAGTCCCGAGCCGATAAGCGTTGAAAGCAAGGGTATAAGAATGCAAAGCCAAGCTACAGGGGTATCTGTTGAACGCTCGTACAAATAGCCGCCTATAATGCCTGATATTCCGCCGACGTACATTATACCCGGAATACCGAGGTTTAAGTTTCCGCTTTTTTCCGTGAGTATCTCGCCCGTTGCTCCGTAAAGAAGTGGGATTCCCTGAACTATCGCCGCATATATAAATGATGCTATTGTATTTATCATCTCTTCCCCTCCTTACTTATTCTTATGCAAGTGACGGAAGTTAACTTTGTAATTTACAAAGAACTCACATCCGATTATAAAGAACAGGATAATACCTGTAAGAATATCCGATATACTTTCGTTAAGTCGCAAGCTCGTTGCGATCTGCCCCGAACCGCGCTGCAAGAATACGATAAGGAACGATGTGAGCATCATAACTATCGGGTTGAACTTTGCAAGCCATGATACCATAATAGCCGTAAAGCCCATACCGCCTGCCGTATTTTTTGTAATAGTATGGTCGGTACCTCCTACAAGCAAAAGTCCTGCAACGCCGCAAAGCGCGCCCGAAATTGCCATTGTACGGAGTATTACCTTCTTTACGTTGATACCGATATATCTCGCCGTCTTCTCACTTTCACCGACTACAGAAATTTCATAACCGTGCTT
>JAZNQU010000048.1:0-10722 GCA_045590315.1 Eubacteriales bacterium | reverse complement strand
ACAAGCACCGACTGCCCGCCCGCAAGCATCATTGTATGTACGCAAACGCCGAGTCCAAAGCCGTGGAACATTGGCATTGCGGCAAGCATCTTCTTATGCTTGACTTCTTTGTTACACATTGCAATTGTCTGCATAGCAAGTGCGTTGAAGTTAAGGTTAGTAAGTTCAATGCCCTTTGTGGTACCCGTTGTACCGCCTGAGAAAAGAATGACTGCAACGTCATCAGCACCTTTTTGGGATACGTATTCACCCGTGTAAGCTCTGCCGCCGTCGGTAAACGACTTCCAGCTTATGACTTTATCGTCGTACGGTACGGGCTTTATCGTCCTTCCCTGTGTAAGAGCATAGCCAACGGACATAATAAGTCCGAGCTCGTCCTTTATGCTTGCTATGATAAGCTTTTCAAGAGGATATTCAGCCATTACCTCGCAAAGCTTCGGATAAAAGCCGTCAAGAGTCAGCACGTACTTGCTTTCGGTATCCTTAAGATAATAAAGTATCTCTCCAACAGCCGAAAGAGGATGTATCATAACAGCAACCGCACCTATACGGTTGAGCGCATACAAACAGTAAACCGTCTGAGGAACATTGGGCATACAAAGCGTTACTCTGTCGCCTTCGCCTATTCCCATAGCCTTGAATGACTTTGCGCAAAGTTTGATATTCTCTTCAAGCTTCTTATAGCTAATCTGTCTTCCCATAAATACGAGTGCCGGAAAATCAGGACTTTCTTTTGCCGAAGCAAATACAGCATCGCACATGGTATACTCGGGGTAGTCGAGGTTAAACTTAACCTCTCCGTAGCTTTTAAGCCACGGGGTTTTTATTTCAAGTGTTTCGGACATTGGTTTGTCTCCTTTTAATACTCGATTTTCTCATTCATCGGAAGCTCCAAAAGCTCGGGGTTAGCAAGAAGATGCTTTAAAAGCTTCATACTGTTGATAAAATAAAGACCATCTGCAATACGCTCGTCAACAGTAAGTCCCATTTCAAGCGCATCCTTGACTTCAAAGCTTCCGTCGCTGTTATATATCGGACGTTTTTTCATTTCGCCGATTATTGCAAAGAAAGAGTTTGTTCCCCACTCTGCAAGGTGATGATATGTAGCCGACATTTTTATACTGCCGAGGTTTGATAAAAACGCACTGCAGTGATAAGGGTCAAAGTTGACAAGCGACTTCGGCAGCCATCCGTGAGCGTCAAGAAAGAACAAAATCTTTACAACACCCGAAAGTACAAATCCGGGAATTTTGGTCAGCACGCCCATTATATCGGTCGCACCGTCGTCTTTATCCTCGTGTCTTACGCTGAATACTACCTTTTTTATCTGCGAGTAGACTTCGTCAATAGGTGAGTTTTCGCTGTCCTTGTAAGTCTTGACTATTGCAAGCGCCTCACTTGACTCGTCAACGAATTTTTTCTTTACCGTAAAGGCGAGCGATATATTGTTTCGCTCATAATATTTGCGATTTATTATAAAGTAGTTGAGCTTAGGGCGCATTGCTATTGTTTTTGCCACCGCAGCGCAGATAACGTGGAACATCGTATACTTGAATTCACTCTCGTCTGCATTTTTGCGCGCCACATATTCAAGCACGGGGCCCATTTCGATAAGCTCGTTCATTACCGCTTCGTTGTCAGTCCTTTTAGGAAGCAGATAGGGCATAAATATATGCATAGGGTCAAGTTTGCCTACGAGTCTGCCGTCAGAACGGTCACCGCGTCTTTTCTTGTCCGACATAATTTCGTCCATACCTTTCTTGTGAAAATGTGCCTATAATAATATACATAGATATTGTAACATATGTAGTAATAATTTTCAAGGTTTTTCTGCATTTTGTTAACAAAATCTACAGCTTTCGGCAAGCACCTGCTTCATTATTGACAACTGCCCTTTTTATATGATACAATTTGGTAGAAGATTTTAGAATGGGGGCACGGTATGAACGAGATCAAGACAAAAACCGACGGCGTTAAAATAATCGAATTTGAGTCTTGTAATTCGACAAATACTCTTGCCAAGGAGTACGCAGAAAACGGCGCGCCCGAAAAGACTGTAATTATAGCTCAAGAGCAGAGCGCAGGCCGCGGAAGAATGGGAAGAAGCTTCTTTTCTCCGGACAAAACAGGACTTTATATGAGTATAGTACTCAGACCTCAAATCAAAGCGCAGAAGGCTCTTGAAATAACTACCGCGGCTGCTGTGGCTGCATCGCGCGTTATCGAGCGTGTGAGCAATTCGGATATAAAAATTAAGTGGGTCAACGACATATATGCAGATATGAAAAAGGTGTGCGGTATTCTGACTGAAGCTTCTATCGGAGCCGACGGGAATCTTAATTATGCCGTACTTGGGATAGGAGTTAATCTTTTTGCTCCCGACGGCGGATTTCCGGACGATATTCGTGAACTTGCAGGCTCTGTATACAATTGCGGATATGATGAAGCTGTAAAAGCCGAATTTACAGCTATGCTTATTGATGAATTTTTCGCTCTGTATCCGTTTGTGGGTGAAAACAGCTTTGTGGATGAATACAAATCGCGCTCGCTTATACCGGGACTTAACATATACGTGATATCGGGCGAGAAAAAAATCCCCGCAACAGCGCTTGAAATATGCGACGACTATTCCCTGCTCGTTGAGCTTGCTGACGGCAGCAGACGTGTGCTTAATTCCGGAGACGTGAGTATACGTATAAAATAGTAAAAAAACGTATTATAAGTGCTATTCTTCCGCATACTAATCGTACACTGATTTACGGAGGAATAAAACAATGCAGCTTACACAAAAAGAAAAGGATTTGCTCAAGGATTTGAAAACCGAGGAGGAGCTTTGCATTCAGAAGTATACAAAGCACGCGTCTTTGGCAAAAGACCCTCAGCTCAAAAATCTGTTTTCGCAGATTGCACAGATTGAACAGGGGCATCTTAACACGGTAACGCAGATCGAAGAAGGTAGCCTTCCCGAGCCGTCCGGCGCTTCAACCGTATCACCTACTTTCACAGAAACCTACACTTCCGGTGAGACTGAAGACAAAAAGTCCGACTGCTACCTCTGTACCGATCTTTTAAATACCGAAAAGTATGCTTCTCACCTTTACGACACGTGTATTTTTGAGTTCGGCGACGAATCTGTGCGAAACACTCTCAATCACATTCAGAAAGAAGAACAACAGCACGGTAAAATGATTTACGACTATATGTCAAAAAACAATATGAACGCATAAAAATAAAGGGCAGCTTAACTGCCCTTCATTTTTTAAAACAGTATGCTTATAAAGTTTATCGCCATGCATATTATAACGCCTGCTACAGTCGGGATAAGCGCAGCAAGAAGTGTCCATTTTATGCTTCCCGTTTCCTTTTTAACGGTAAGCAGGGTTGTTGAACACGGCCAGTGCATAAGCGAAAACAGCGTTACGTTGAGTGCCGTTATCATATTCCAGCCGTTTGTAACAAATACCTCGCGCATTGCGTTTACACTTGACACATCACTAAGACTTGTGCCGGCGGTATATATCATTATGATTATAGGCAAAACAATCTCATTTGCAGGAAAGCCGAGGAGAAATCCAAGTAATATTGCACCGTCAAGTCCCATAAGGCTGCCAAACGGGTCAAGAAATCCCGACGCAAGAGCAAGAAGGCTTTCGCCGCCTACGTGTATATTTGCAAAAAGCCATATCAGCGCGCCTGCAGGCGCGGCAACGGCTGCCGAGCGTGCAAGTACGAAAAGAGTTCGGTCAAAAATCGAGCGAACGATAACGCGGCCTATCTGCGGGCGTCTGTACGGCGGCAATTCGAACACAAACGATGACGGCATACCGCGAAGAAGTGTGGACGAGAGTATTTTTGTAGTAACAAACGTCATAAGTACGCCGATTGCAATGAGTCCCGTCAAAAAGACAGTTGACAAAAGAGAGCCTGCTATACCGCTAAATCCGAAGCTGTATATGAAAAACATCGTTATCAGAGCAATCAGCGTCGGGAATCTTCCGTTGCACGGCACAAAAGCATTCGTCAGTATCGCAAGAAGTCTTTCGCGCGGTGAGTCTATTATACGGCACCCGACTACGCCTGCTGCATTACACCCGAAGCCCATACACATAGTAAGTGCCTGTTTTCCGCAGGCGTTGCATTTTGCAAAGGGCTTATCGAGGTTATATGCTATTCGCGGAAGATAACCTGCGTCTTCAAGCAACGTAAACAGGGGAAAGAATATCGCCATAGGCGGCAACATTACCGCCACTACCCACGCGAGTACTCTGTACGCGCCCGTTATCAAGAGTCCGCAAAGAAAGTCGGGCATATTTATACTCTGACACAATAGCATAAGTTTATCTTCAAGCGCAAACAAAAGCTCCGAGAGCAGTTGAGACGGATAATTTGCGCCTGTAATGGTTAACCAGAATATAAAGGCAAAAAACAATATCATTATAGGGTAGCCAAAAAGTTTGCCCGTGAATATGCGGTCAAGCTTGAAGTCTATTCCCTTGTACTTATCGCCGTTATCACTCACGCATTCGTCGCATATCCGCTCGGCTGTGCGCACTATTGAGCCGACTATCATATCTCCAATACTTCCGCTCTTTATTCCCGACTCTGCAAGTGTTGCACGCGCACTCTCGGAAGCTGCAAGCGCACGTTCAAGCGACACTTCATACTCTGCCGCCATTTTTTCTGCCGCAGATACGTCACCTTCAAGCAATCTCATTGCGATAAACCGTGAAGCGTATATATCATCACAAAGCTCCGCCGTTATTTCGGCAATAGCCTCTTCAAGAACTTCGGGATAGCGAACACGGCAGGGAGAATACTCCGTTTCATTTTTGCCGACACTTGAGTCAAGTGCCCGCAAAATTTCACTTATACTTTTCTTTTTTCGTCCTACACATCCGACCACGGGTACTCCGAGCTGTTTTGAAAGTTCGGTCAGATCAACGCTTATACTCTTTCTGCCTGCCTCATCAAGCAAATTTACGCACACTATAACGTCAGGCGTTATCTCGATAGTCTGAAGCACAAGGTTTAAATTGCGCTCAAGGCAAGTCGCATCACAGACTACAACGACTGTATCAGCTTTTCCAAAGCAAACGAAATCGCGTGCGATCTCTTCCTCCGGCGAGTGCGCCATAAGCGAATATGCGCCCGGCAGGTCAACGATTATGTATGAGTTATTTTTGCTTTTTG
Source organism: Eubacteriales bacterium (assembly GCA_045590315.1). Classification (GTDB taxonomy): domain Bacteria; phylum Bacillota; class Clostridia; order Oscillospirales; family CAG-272; genus UBA4717. The sequence continues at coordinate 5,532 of JAZNQU010000048.1, read as the reverse complement.
CATATCCCTTGGCACTTGCCACCGTTTTACCGGGCCAGTTTCCCGTATGCTGATTCATTCCTGTAAGTCCGTTGAAAATTGTGCTCTTTCCCACATTCGGGTTGCCTGCAAGAGCTACAATATATTCGTTTGGTGCGCGCTTTTGTATATCAAGCTCTGTGTCAATAGCGCCCTTGCCCACAGACTTGTTGGTAAGTCCCATATTAAACCCTGCCTCGCTTTTGTGGTTTTAATAGCATTTTATTCGTAACAAACAGGAAGTGTTAAAATAAGAAGGCTTGCCGCAAAAGCGGCAAGCCGTATTTTTATTTTAGAGTACATTTTATACAAGCGCTGTCACTTTCCCGGATAACGATTACAGCACCGCGTATTAAGTATGCCGACGGATCGCCCAGAGGACTTCTCCCTACACACTCAACGAGCGTGTTTTCTATCATGCCGAGATCAAGGAGTCTGCGTCTTATATCATCTTTCGTGCGAATACTTTTTATACGAGCACTTTTGCCCGGTGCAAGCTTACTTAGTGCTATTTTTTTCATTTATTATTCCTTCCGCTGACATATATCTGGGTTTCCCCTTATAAGTATATGCGGAAATGATATTGTAAGACAGTAGTCCGTTTCTTATTTTCAGCAACACAAAAAAGCAACTGATTTTCCTGAATTTACAAATTGTTTTCAAGTTCTCCTGCTTATTAGCTGAGAACTTTTTTGAGAAATGACTACCTAAAATTTCACGAATTTACAAAATATTTATTTTGGGATTTTGATACCCGTCTCAACTTGATACACGACGACCTCGTGGCAAATTGGCACGAAGCGCGTGGGAGAAAACAAAAAAAGACCCGTACTTTAACATACAGGTTCACGGGAGACACCAAAAAGCGAAAGGCTTTTGTTCGCTTAAAAAGGCGATCTCCGTGTCCTTTATGTATGTAAAGTACGAGTCTAAAACCTCGTGACGCTTGTGCTAAGCGTGTAGAAAAGACAGGACTTACTCACTGTCCGCGGCACTTATAATCGTATTTCACTTGTATAAGATTAAGCCAAACAGGCTATACTCATAATGGAGTAATTTGACGATTTAATTACTTAAGGGTTTTAGTATATTATATAGACATGAGTTATCCCTTATTTTCTTTGTTTGTGTATTAAGAAATTCTACTCAACTGTGCTCTCAGCTTCCTTAACTGCTCGATTATTTCATCATATTCGGTAAAAGCATCAACCGTTTCTTTATCGTTCTCGAATTTGGGACGGTTCAAATATTTCTTGTTGATTATAAAAGTTTTTTCGCAAGTTTCGAATCGAATCTTGATTTTGTTAACCTCTTGCTCTATTATTGTTCCTAAACCATAAGCAGCTTGATAGACCTGCACATTAATCAAAGATATCCCTGCGAAAACCGAAGCCCTGTGCTCCAGTTCATTTATTTCCGCAACCAGCGCGTCGATTTTTTCCTGCTTTTCACGAGCTTCTTTGGCGCGAGCCTCTGCCTCTGTAAACGCTTTGATGCTGTCCTTCTTGGAAGCGTGCTTCATGCCTGCGTAATAATTGTACGTCCTGCAACAGTACATCAAATCAAAAACCAACAGGTGAAGGCTATCATCACGATAACATTTTTCGCTTAGGAACGTAAAGTGCTTTTCCAAAAGGTTTGGATGTTCTTTGAGTGCTTCTACAATCATATTGCACATTTCGTAGTAACGATCCAATCTGAAGCTTCCTCCCGAGCCAATGTCTTTGCCAAACTCTATATTCTGTGCAAACTCCTCTGCTTCACTGTAACGGTAGATATAGTTCTCATCAGGTGCATAAAACGCAAGATAGCAAGACGCAGAGTGCCTGTCCTGCTTAAACTTAAAGCTTTGAGGATAGTACTTCGCACGAAGCTTATCGAATTCCTCAAGGAATCTGTCCATATTGTTCTGACGAGCAATAATATCTCCACCATCGTCAGCAAACAGAATGTCAGTGAAGAGTCTTTCCACCCCCTCCTGATCCTGCTCGGCAATCTTTACGATTCCATTTGAAGGGGAAACGTAACTGTTATCCATCAAAATGGAAAATTCTTTTTTTGCCGCATTGAACTTTTCGGAGAATGTCATGGTCTTGGCTTCTTCCGAAAACCACACATCGCGAAAACGCTTAGCAGCTCTCCACTTGAAGATCTCATCGTGCTCTGAATTATTCAAAATATAAAAATTTTCCTCATAACGATTTATGAGATTATGTAAATTATCAGTATTCATAACGTCCCTTTCTTAACTAAACCATTTTTCATTCATTGCCTTGAGAAATTCAGGCGTTATTGGATACCCGGAACTCTCTCCAATTACAGAATCCATCTCACATTCTGGACAGAGTGCTGTACCGAGATGATCACACGGATTCGGAGCTGTCAACCAATCCTTAATTTCGCTTGAATTGAAAATGGACAAGCAATAGAAACACCCACATTTTTGTTCCGGTTCAAGCTCGGCCTTGTGATTATTACTAAACCGGTGAGCCATTACGACATCCTGGCGACTGAAATCATCATCCCACCAAAAGTTTCCAAGTACCTTTCGAAAATATTCTTCTATGCAGGTTTGAATGCGGAAAAGAATTTTATACTTATCCGTTCGACGCCCTTTAGCAGCATATTCGGTATCTGCGTAAATTTCTAAAATACTGCAAACACAATCAAGCTCTCTTTCGGATAACTTCAGTAATGTTTCCGTATCTATATTAAATTCGTTGCAAATAAAATTCAGCTGAAATGCGGAAAGGCTCTCAAAGGCAAGTCTGAAAATATAAGCAAGTTCTGTTCCATTAGGGTTAAAACGTTTTCTTGCCTCATTCAATGAAAAGCTATTTGCACCGCCTTCTTCATCGGGATTAAGTTCCTGAACAGCATCACGTTCCCAGCCACAAATCAGGCACAAATTATCCTCTTCTGACAACGAATAATGCTTGTGACAACAAGGACACATCCCATCAACCTTCGGCTCTTGATTGAGTGCTTTGCTTGCCTCGCCGGTAGGATCCTCATAAACGATCCAATCAGAAGAATCGCACGGATACATATAACTTGTGAATTCCTCGTTATCAATAATGCCGATCATTCCATGAACAGGTTTGGGCCTTGGGCAATAATAGAACTTCCCGTGCGTAAGCCCAGCAAATTCGCAATCTTCAGTCGTTTCTCCTATATATTTCAAGATTGCCCACGTATCTTTAATGTTAGTTGCAACCATTCTGTTAGCAAATAAATCAATTGTTCTTTTGGCATCCTCATCGTCAAGACTTCTTATATAGCCGTCTAATTTGTTATAGTATTCGTCATAAGATTTATAACCATAAGGCATGAGTGTTTCGCCTTCCGGCAGAAGCTTGTCTACTTCATCCAGCATTTCGCTTGGATACTCAAACACCTCTCCACCATTCTTGCGACATCTGGGCAAAAGCTTATATTTTTTGTGTGCACTCGGAATATATGGCATATTAGCTCCTTTCAAACGAATTCTATATTCTTTACTTCATTCTCGTATATTACAATAATGCTATTGCCTTGACCTTTCACTTCTACACTAAGCATACCATTATCGTTATCTAAACCGGAGGTAAACCCAAGCACATTGTATTCCGCGCTTGTCTCATCAGTGAAAGTTATTTTCACTCTTTTCCCACATAGTCTTTAGTATATACAGAAATAAAATCGCCACCATCGACCTTTTTATCAGCACTTGTCGATTTGCTCATAGACAGAGCAATCCTATCAATGGCAGCCCTGATTTTGTCATAGGGAGTTGCGACATATCCAAGGCTTTTAATTCTGTTGAGAGAAATAGTCTTATTGTCACCGCATTTCTCATTGATCACGGATGTAGGCACAATATAAAACTCCCAATTGTTGAGGTTAAGAGGATATGATTCTTCCTTGGTGTATCCTGTGTTCAAACAAAACACATAAACATCATTCTGTCTGCAAAAATCCGTATTCCCGCTGATTTGCGGATCATACGAACCATTCGCCTTTGTTATTCCAAAAGAACGCTGTTGTGAAACCTTGCCTTCTTGATTAAAAGAATGGTAATACGACGTTTCTTTCACTTCGATACGCAATCCCTTGTAAGAGAGATCCCACAACGTCCAGTATTGGTCATTTTGAGACTCGTGTATATCTAATGCCTTGGAGACAATAAACTCAGCGATTCTACCTTGTATATCATAGATATTGGAATAGTGAAATCTCCAAAAATCTATAAAATCGTAACCAAGTTCTTTGCCGTCAAATTCAAATTTTTCCGAACCTTTCATTTGTCCCTCCGCACAATACCTTCTTAATTTCATATTATACCATATTTTTCCTCTGATTTCAATACGAAAAAATGTAAATGTATTAGAAACGGCGGCAAGGATCATCCCAGCCGCCGTGTGTTATTTTGTTAATGTTTCGATAGCGCTATCGGTTTGAGGGCAGATGTTTTCCTGCCAAATATAAAAATATTTTCTGCTTTTTGTACAAAACGCTTGCATTTGTTTTGTTATAGGCAAAAAAGACCGCCGATTGGCGGTCTTTTCATTCTTATTAGTGAACGATGCAGCGTTCTGTATCCTTGTCGAAGATGTGGATTCTCGATACGTCGAGAGCTACCTGAATCTTGTCGCCTGCTCTTGTTGTTGAACGTGCGGACACACGTGCTACCATGCTTACTTCTTCTCCGCTCTTGAGGTAGAGGAAAATTTCGTTACCCATAAGCTCTGTTACGTCTACGTCTGCTTCAATTACGCTGTCTGCAAGGCTGGAAAGATACATAGGTTCGTCGTGGATACATTCAGGACGGATACCTGCAACAACTTCCTTGCCGATGTATTCCTTGAGTGCTTCGTTATTTGCCTTTTCTGCAGGAAGCTTGATTGCGTTTTCGCCGAATACGAGATATACGTCATCTGCGCGCTTTTCAAGCTTGCAGTTGATGAAGTTCATCTGAGGTGTTCCGATAAAGCCTGCAACGAAGATGTTGCAAGGTGTATCGTAAAGCGCCTGAGGTGAGTCAACCTGCTGGATAAGACCGTCCTTCATAACTACGATTCTTGTAGCCATTGTCATAGCCTCTACCTGGTCGTGTGTAACGTAGATAAAGGTTGTTCCGAGTCTCTTGTGAATCTTTGTAAGCTCTGTTCTCATCGCTGCACGAAGCTTTGCGTCGAGGTTGGAAAGCGGTTCGTCAAGAAGGAATACCTTCGGGTTACGAACGATCGCACGTCCGAGCGCAACTCTCTGCTTCTGACCGCCCGACAATGCCTTCGGCTTTCTGTCGAGAAGGTGTGTGATGTCGAGTATACGAGCTGCTTCTTCAACTCTGCGCTTGATTTCTTCCTTAGGAGTCTTACGGAGCTTAAGACCGAATGCCATGTTATCAAACACGCTCATGTGAGGATAAAGAGCGTAGTTCTGGAACACCATCGCGATGTCACGGTCCTTAGGAGCTACGTCGTTTACGAGCTTATCGCCGATGAAGAGTTCACCCTCTGTGATTTCTCCAAG
>JAZNQU010000047.1:0-7804 GCA_045590315.1 Eubacteriales bacterium | reverse complement strand
CCGTCTTTTATTTATTCTTGGCCTTGTATATTATAACAGCAATTTCAGAATAGTCCTCAATGCCGAGAGTTTCTCCGCGCACAGTCGGGCTGTAGCCTGCGCTTTCTATAATTTCCGAAAGTACAGCTCTATCAAATTCTCCGAATTCGCTGGCAAGCGAATTTGGCAAAGTTTTTCTTCTTTGCGCAAATGCGCCCTTGATAACTCTGAAGAAAATATTCGTATCAAGCACGTTCACGGGCGGCGTATCGTAAAGCTTTATACGCATAACGGCGGAATCGACTTTAGGTGCGGGCATAAAGCAGCCTGCAGGAACAGAAAAGAGCTTTTTGACGCTTCCGTAATATGAAACTGACGCGGTTATCGCACCGTAATCGGAGTCGCCCGGTCTGCTGCAAAGTCTTGCAACGACCTCTTTTTGTATCATGACTGTGATATAGTCAAAATCGGCGCGCGACTCGAGCAAGTGCATAATAACGGGCGTTGTAATATAGTACGGTAGATTTGCGCATACCGAAAAGCGCATTCCTTCAAATTCTTCCATACAGAGCTTTTTTATATCAAGCTTCATGACGTCAGCAGAGATTATCTTGACGTTGTCAAATTCCGCAAGCGTGTATTCAAGTGCGGGAATAAGCGTTGTGTCTATTTCAATTGCGACTACCTTTTTATATCTTTTTGCAAGCTCATATGTGAGCGTACCGATACCGGGGCCTATTTCGAGAATGCACGAGTCAAAATCACCGTCGGTACACTCGTCTGCAATGCGGGCGGGCACGGCGGCATTTATAAGGAAGTTTTGTCCGAACTTCTTTTTGAAATTCAGGCCATACTCATTCATTATCTCTTTTACGGTATTTATGTCGGTCAGTCGCATATATTTCTCCGTTTATAAATTTTTCTCATACCATTGTAGCACAAACATACAAAAAAGGCAAGATTCTTTTACTTTTTCTCACACGAGGACTTGCATACTCTGCTTTTTTATGATAAAATAGTATGGATTGTTGCAATTTGTGACATTTTAATAGTATATATGCAGAAAGGTTTTGTAAAATGAACGAGCAAAAAGACTTTAAGCCCTATGTTCCTGCCGAAAAGGTGACTCCCGAAATAACGGTGACTTCTATCGTTATGGGTATACTCCTTGCGGTAGTTTTCGGCGCGGCAAACGCATACCTCGGTTTGCGTGTAGGTATGACTGTTTCAGCATCTATTCCCGCAGCGGTTATCGCTATGGGCGTTATCCGCGTTATTATGCGCAAAAATTCTATTCTTGAAAGTAACATTGTCCAGACAACAGGCTCTGCCGGCGAATCTCTTGCGGCAGGCGCAATCTTCACCCTTCCTGCGCTCTTTTTATGGGCAGCTGAAGGCAGAATGGACAAGCCCGGGATTATAGAGATCACCCTTATCGCCCTCATCGGCGGTCTTTTAGGCGTATTCTTTATGGTACCGCTTCGCAACGCGCTTATCGTAAAAGAACACAGCACACTTCCCTATCCTGAGGGTACTGCCTGTGCAGAGGTTCTTTTGGCAGGCGAAAAGGGCGGCGCTAACGCTTCCACAGTTTTTGCCGGTATGGGCTTTGCGGCTCTTTTTAAATTCATCATCGACGGACTCAAGCTCGTTTCAGGCGAGGTTTCGCTCAGAATAAAGGGATATGCCGGTGAGATCGGTACACAGATTTATCCTGCCGTAATGAGCGTCGGTTACATCTGCGGTCCGCGTATCTCCTCGTATATGTTCGCCGGCGGCGTTTTAAGCTGGCTTGTTCTTATTCCGATAATCGTACTCTTTGGTGAAAATCTTATTCTCTATCCCGGAACGGCTCCTATCGGCGAAATATTTGCCGAGGGTGGTGCGAGTGCTATCTGGGGAAGCTATATAAGATACATTGGTGCCGGTGCTCTTGCAGCAGGCGGTATCATCAGCCTTATAAAATCACTTCCTTTAATTGTTTCTACATTTGCAGGCGCGATGAAGAGCATATCAGGTGCTAAGAATACAAGCAGCGAGCGCACGGCAAGAGATCTCAGTATGAAAATAGTTATTACCGCTATCGTTATTCTCACTCTTCTTGTATGGCTCGTTCCTGCTATTCCCGTTAATCCCGTTGGCGCTGTTATCGTTGTTATTTTCGGTTTCTTCTTTGCAACCGTTTCCTCGCGTATGGTTGGACTTGTCGGAAGCAGTAACAACCCCGTTTCGGGCATGGCTATAGCAACACTTCTTATCGCAACTCTTATCCTCAAGCTTACAGGTATGAGCGGCATCGCAGCTATGAGCAGCGCTATTGCAATAGGTTCTATCATTTGTATCGTATCTGCTATCGCAGGCGACACGTCTCAGGACTTAAAAACCGGTTATCTTTTAGGTGCAACTCCCAAAAAGCAGCAGATCGGTGAAATCATCGGCGTTGTTGCGGCGGCTCTTGCTATCGGCGGCACACTTTATCTTCTCGACAGCGCATGGGGCTTTGGTACACAAGAGCTTGCAGCTCCTCAGGCTACACTTATGAAGATGATAATCGAAGGTGTTATCGAGGGAACACTTCCCTGGTCGCTTGTTTTCATCGGCGTGTTTATCGCGGTAGTTGTTGAAGTTGTCGGCATTCCCGTTCTTCCCTTTGCAATAGGCGTTTATCTTCCCGTACAGCTCAACGCGTGCATTATGGTCGGCGGACTTGTACGTCTTGCGCTTGACAAGATGAAGAAAGAGGAAGAAACAAAGAAAGCGATAATCAACGACGGCATCCTCTTCTGCTCGGGTATGATCGCAGGTGAAGGCCTTGTCGGTATACTCCTTGCTCTTCTTGCGGTATTCGGTATAGACTCTGTAATCGACGTTTCGGGCAGACTCGGTATTCCCTCTGTCGTTATGGATCTTGGCGGTATCGTACTCTTTGCGATAACGATACTTACGGTACTCAAGTTCTCGCTCTGGAAGAAGCGCAAATAAGGCTATGGCAAAGAAAAATAACAAAAGCGAAAACTATCTTGAAAGAATACCTTTTCGCGCTGATACACTTGCGTGGTCAAAGGATGAAAACGGTATAGTAACGCTTGAAAAAGTGAACACGGGTATCTTTAATAAAATTGCACATAAGCTCTTCAAACGTCCGCGCGTCAGCTATATTCACCTTGATGAAAACGGCAGCTTTGTCTGGCAGATCATCGACGGTGAAAAAAGCATTCTTGAGCTTGGGAAAGAAGTTGAAGAACACTTTGGTGAGGCGGCTCACCCCGTATACGAGCGACTTGCAAAATACTTTCAGATACTTGACAGTTACGGCTTTATATATTTTAAATAAGCAAAAGGCTTCCCTTACCCGGAAGCCTTTCGTCGTATTTCCTTGCTATTTGATGAAATATGTGATATACTTTTGTATGTAAAAATATTGTAAGAGGAAATACTAATGAAAAAACAGAGAATCGCGGCACTTGATCTTGTCCGCACAGTTGCTATATTATTTGTGGTAATTTTACACTCTACTACTCTGTCGGGTGTGCTTTCGGGCGAAATCCTGTCACTTAAATGGAGTATCGGCCTGTATGCACGTCATCTCGCGTTTTGCTCGGTCCCTCTTTTTATTATGTTAACAGGATATCTCCAGAAAAACAAGAAGCTTTCGCTTGCTTATTACAAGGGAGTCATTCCGCTTTTTGTATCATATACCGTTATAAGCCTTCTGTCTCTTTTGGCAAAAGCGTACTATGACAAAGCTCTCGTTCTGACGCCCTCTTATATAGTAAAATCGATACTTGATTTCACGGCAAACGATTACGCCTGGTACTTTGAAATGTACACAGGGCTGTTTTTGCTCATACCGTTTTTGAATTATTTATATAACGCGCTAAACTCTCGCCGGTCAAAGCTTGCGCTTATTTTCACGCTCGGCTTTCTCACGCTTGTACCGCAGACTATTATGAGTTTTTCACCGGCATACGGTGCAGGAAGTGTATATCTTGATATTTTCCCCGATTTTTTTGCCGACCTTTATCCGATAACTTATTATTTTGCCGGCTGCTATTTTGCCGAATATAAGCCTTTCAGTTCTAAAAGATTGCCCAAAGTTATCGCCGCTCTTGCCGCACCGCTTGTACCGACTCTTCTCTGCATTTCTTTTTCAAACGCGCGCGGCGCGTATGCGTGGTACATGATGAACGGTTTTAACACGCTGACGATAGCACTTACTGCGGTTTGCGTATTCGCCCTGCTTTACGACTTTGAGCCAAAAGTTAAGCCTGCGCGTGTATGCGTGAGAATAATATCCGAGTGTACGTTTGAAATATATCTGCTCTCGTTCATATTCGACTCGTTCTATTATAACTATTTTACATATCCCGCGCCACTCAAGGTGATACTCGTGTTTGCCTCATCGCTTGCAAGTGCTTTTGTATTAAGACTTGTCATTTTAAAGCCTTTGAGCAGTTTTTGTGTAAAACTTTACACAAAGATTTGCGACAAGATTTCAGGCACTAACGAAATTTGTACAAACGGCGAGCAAATAAATGAGCAAAAAATAGTAATTTCACAAATAGACACAGAACTCAAAAAGTAGTATAATCATACAGTAAATTATTTTGACTACAAGAGGCGTGTCATGAAACTCATAAAATCCTATGCGCAAATGTACAAACGTGAATTTGAAGGCTATAATCTTCAAAGACTTTTAACCGACCTTTTGGCAGGTATAACCGTTACCGCGGTCGCTCTGCCGCTTGCTCTTGCTTTTGGCGTGAGCTGTGGTGCAAGTGCCGCTGCAGGTCTCGTTACAGCCATAATCGCAGGTATCGTAATAAGCGCGCTTTCGGGCGCCTCCTTCCAGATAAGCGGCCCTACGGGTGCTATGTCTGCGGTACTTGTGACTATCATATTAAAATTCAAGCTTCAGGGCGTGTTCGTCGTAACGTTTATCGCAGGTATTATGCTTCTGCTTGCGGCGTTTTTCAAGCTCGGAAGACTTGTGTCGATGATTCCCCGTCCTGTTATCACAGGCTTTACCTCGGGTATTGCCGTGATAATCGCGCTCGGTCAGATAGACAACTTCTTCGGAACGACCTCTGTAGGTGAAAGTGCACTCTCTAAGCTTGCAAGCTACGGCACGCTCGGATTTAAGCCGAACTTCTATTCGGTATTACTCGGGCTTATAGTCGTTGCTATTATGATAGTATGGCCGAAGAAATGGAATGCAAAAGTTCCCTCGTCGCTTATCGGCATTATAGTTGCTACCATCGTTTGTGTATCTTTTGGCTTTGACGTTCCCACAGTCGGTGAGATTCCGAAAACGCTCTTCTTATCCGAGCGTCTTACTCTCGCGTCTGTAGAATGGGCAAGAATCGGCGAATATATCTCTCCTGCAATAAGTATCGCGGCTCTTGCTATGATTGAAAGCCTTCTTTGCGGAGCAAGCGCTTCGCGCATGAAAAACGAAGAGTTTGACGCTAACAAAGAGCTTATCGCACAGGGTGTGGGCAATATGCTCATTCCGCTTTTCGGTGGTGTTCCCGCAACGGCGGCGATCGCACGTACGAGCGTTGCTATAAAATCGGGCTGTCAGACGCGCCTATGTGGTATATTCCACGCGCTCGGTCTGCTTGCGGCGATGTTCGCGCTCGGACCGATTATGGCAAAGCTTCCCCTCTCCGCTCTCGCAGGCGTGCTTATGGTAACGGCTTGGCGTATGAACGAGTGGAGTGAGATCAGGTACATATTCTCACACAAGCTTTACGGTGCTATCGGCAAGTACCTTATCACGATGGTATCTACCGTAGTATTTGACCTTACAGTGGCAATAGTTATCGGTATCGTATACTCGGCTCTCGTATTTATCTACAGATGTATAAAGGTTGAGATAGACTCACAAGAAAAAGACGGCGAAACGATTATCAATGTATCGGGTCCCGTGTTCTTTATCAACTGCGGAAAACTCGAAAATAAAATAAATTCGCTTTACTCTGCTGATAAAACGCTCATTGTTGATCTCTCAGGCGTTAACGTGATCGACACGTCCTCTTGCGAGTACCTGCACGAGCTTACAGAAGAAAAAGAAAACATTATCGTAACCGGTGCGAAAAACTCTGTTAAAAAGATTCTTGAAAAAACAGGCGTTGCGTATACTGAGCGTGTGTGTGACGAAAGCGAAAAGGTAACACTCTGACGCATTTTACTCCCCTTTCAAAGGGGAGTTTTTTATCTTTAAAATTGTCGAAAAATATACAAAATATCTCCACTTCATCTTGCATATCATATTTTTTTGTGATATAATTATAATAATTGTATCTGATAATAAATAACTTGGAGTTTATTATGATAAAACAGGGCTTTGACAACGACAAATATATAAAACTTCAGTCCGAGCATATAAAACAGCGTATCGCAGACTTCGGAGGTAAATTGTACCTCGAATTCGGTGGCAAGCTTTTTGACGACTATCACGCTTCGCGCGTACTGCCCGGCTTTGCCCCCGACAGTAAGATAAAAATGCTCATCAACCTCAAAGCAGAGGCTGAAATCGTTATCGTCATCAACGCTTCGGATATTGAAAAAAATAAGATACGCGGCGACCTCGGTATAACCTATGACCAGGACGTACTCAGACTCATTGACGCTTTCCGCGGCTTTGAGCTTTACGTCGGCGGCGTCGTTATCACCCTTTTTGCAGGTCAGCCCTCGGCAGTCGCTTTCAGAAAACGTCTTGAAAGCCTCGGAATCCCTGTTTATTATCACTACGCTATTCCCGGTTATCCCTCTGACGTAAAAACGATAGTCAGCGAAGAGGGACTCGGAACCAACGACTATATCAAGACCAAGCGCTCGCTTATCGTCGTGACCGCACCCGGCCCCGGAAGCGGAAAAATGGCGACCTGCTTAAGCCAGCTTTATCACGAAAACAAGCGCGGCATCAAGGCAGGATATGCGAAGTTTGAGACCTTCCCGATATGGAATCTTCCCTTAAAGCACCCTGTTAACCTTGCTTACGAAGCGGCAACCGCCGATTTAAACGACGTTAACATGATAGACCCCTATCACCTTGAAGCTTACGGCAAGACTACTGTAAACTATAACCGTGACGTTGAGATATTCCCCGTTCTTTCGGCGATATTTGAAAAGATTTCGGGCAGCTGCCCTTATAAGTCGCCAACCGATATGGGCGTAAATATGGCAGGCTTTTGCATATACGATAACGATAACGTATGCGAGGCTTCAAAATCGGAGATAATCCGCCGCTACTACGCTTCGGCTTGCTCAAAGAGAAAAGGACTTTCGGAAGGTGTTGATACCGACAAAATAGAGATCATAATGAACAATGCCGGTATTGTGGCAAATGACCGCAAGGTAATTCCCGCAGCACTCGACAAAGCCGCACAGACAGGCGAGCCTGCGTGTGCACTTGAGCTCCCCGACGGCAGAATCATTACAGGTAAGACGACAAAGCTACTCGGCGCGTCTTCTGCGATGCTTTTAAATGCGCTCAAGGCGCTTGCAGGAATTGACGATGACGTACACCTCATCTCACCTGAGGTTATCGAGCCTATCAGAAACTTAAAGGTAGGACACCTTAACTGTCATAACCCGAGACTTCACACAGACGAGATACTCATAGCTCTTTCGATATGCGCGCTCACAGATAAAAACGCGGACAAGGCTCTTAAACAGCTTGACGCGCTCAAGGACTGCGAGGCTCACTCGACGGTAATTCTCTCCCCTGTTGACGACGGCGTAATGAAGAAGCTCGGCATATTCATGACAAGCGAGCCTGCATATCAGTCGAAAAAATTATTCCATAAATAAAAGTAAT
>JAZNQU010000046.1:0-10521 GCA_045590315.1 Eubacteriales bacterium | reverse complement strand
AGCTGAAAACAGACTTCACGTTCAGAAAGCAGTTCTCGTTAAGTGCTTAGGCGATAAGTAATAAAGAGAGTCGGGTATACACATACCCGACTTTTTCTAAGGGATAAAGAATCCTCCGAGTCTGTACTCTCGGAGGATTTTTATTATTTTTTTCTGAGTTTGTCAACCAAAGCGCGCCCGGGCGTAACGTATGCCGTATAGTTTGTTGTGTATATAACAAATCCCGGCTTTGAGCCGCTTGGCTTCTTGACGTTTTTGACTTGTGTGTAATCAACAGGCACGCTTTCGCCGTCAGATAATTTAGAATAATATGCGGCGATAGTCGCAGCTTCTGTAAAGTCAACGGCTTCAGGCTCGTCGCCGCCTGACATTAAAATGACGTGTGAGCCTGGTGCGTTCTTTACGTGGAACCAGAAATCAAGCTTGCCTGCGACTTTTGTTGTAATATAATCGTTCTGGCTGTTGTTTTTACCGCAAAGTATTCTGTAGCCTGAGCTTGAAACAAACTCAAGCGGCTTCGGCGCGTGTTTTTTCTGCTCGGAGTAGTTTTTCATCTTTGAAGCATATCCCGAATGGTAAAGCTCGCTGCGTATTTCGGCAATATCCGCTTCGCTTTCGCATTTTGAAAGAGAATCGAAGACCGTGTAAATATACTCAAGTTCTTTTTCGCCGAGTGCTATTTGTTCCTTCAGTACGTTTTCCGCAGTTTTTGCCTTGTTGTATTTTTTATAGTAGCGTTGCGCGTTCTGCGCCGGTGTTAAACGCTCGTCAAGCGTAATTTTAACCTCTTTCGGCGGATCGCTGTAGTAATCGGTTAAAGTAGCCGCTTTATCTCCTCGTTTTATCGCATGAAGAGAAGACATAATGAGGTCGGCACTTATTCTGAATTTGTCTTTACCCGCACAGTCTATAAGCTCATTCTTCTGAGCCGCAAGTTTCTTTGTAAGCCTTGTTTCAGCGTTTGTTAACAATCTTAAGACGTCGCTTGCGCGCTGACGTATTCTTTCTGAGCGCTCGCGTGAGCCGTAGAACGTCTCAAAAAGTTCGCCGAAGGAATTAAGCTCGCGTGTCATGGCACTCGTTGAATACTGGTATATATCCGTGTAGGAAAACTCAATCATTTTGCCATCGTTTGACGTAACGATGACGGGCTTGAATATTTTGCTTGCAATGTTTGAAAATACTGCATTAAAATTAAAATAGAGCCTTGATTTATCACATTCCGAGAGAATTGCGGACGTGTTTTTCACTGTCCTGTACGTGATTTCGCGGGCAATAAGCGGACTGATTCCCATAAATGACGAGAGCAGGAATTTTTCACATGAGATATCTTCAGGCGCTTCATCAAGCTTTTTATAAAAATCGCTTTCACCGGCTTCGATGGGATTAAGCCTGCCGCCCGACGGCGGAAGCTCGTAGGTCATACCGGGCAGTATCTGACGTTTAAGACTTGAAGAAAAGTCTATTATACGCAGCGCACTTATTATTTTTCTTTCACCTGAGAGCAGTATAATATTGCTGTACTTGCCCATCGTTTCGGCTATTATATATTTTTCGCATCTGTAACCGAGCTCATCGCGCGCGTCAAAGGTAAGTTCGGCGGCACGCTCAAACGAGAGCTGACGTACCTTTGTCAGTTTAGCGCCTGTCAGATGCTTGCGCAAAAGCATACAGAACATCGGCGGCACGGCAGGATTTTCTTTTGCTTCGTTTGTTATGTTTATTCTCGGTGTATTTGTGGATGCCGAAATAGAAAGGCGCACGTTACCGGACTCGCTGTGAATTAAAAATACGATTTCATCATGAGTCGGTTGTAAGACCTTTTCAACTCTGCCGGGCAGAGCACGTTGAGATATTTCATATAATGTGGCGGCAAGCATGCCGGCGTCAAAAGCCATTTTGATTTACCTTTCTTAATTTCTTCTGAATACGTAATTGTATTCGCGTGCTTCGGGTATAAAATTACAGGAGCGCGCAAGTTTTATTGATGGACGGTTAGACTCTGAACAGATGTAAACAGGAGCGATACCTTTCTTTTCAAGCTCGCGTATGAGCCCGACAAGCGCGCTTTTTGCATATCCCTTTCGTCTGTACAATGTAGCAGTCTCTATACCGATTTCGACGGATTTCGCACCGTCAGGGTTAAGGTCTGTGTATGCACACGAAACAATGGCACCGTCAATAATTACGGCCGATACAATATGGCCAAATTCAAGTAAAGAAGGAATATCGGCGCTTGTAAGATTTTTCACAGGCGAATCCAAAATCACGGCATTACTCTCGCCCGGATTTTGTGAGTTTTTCGCCCGACTCATAACAAGAGATACCTTCCGGCTTTGCCTGTTGTCGTGATAACCGATTGAATCCATAAACGGACGAACGTTTTCGCGAAGCCAGGCGTGTGCTTCACTTGAAAAATATCTGCCTGAAAAGAGCTTTTCAAATTTCTGAGCCGTTTTTTTCAGAGAGGGAAGTACGGTAATCTCAACTTCTTCTGTGAATTCCTTGCGTATCGAAATGGGTATAGCAGTATCACAAAATCCGAGAGAGAGAATACGCTCTACGGCGCGCTCTTCGCATATTATCATAGTTTTACCATCCTTTAATCGGGGAAATTACACTTGTTTGTTATGTCTATAGCTTTATTTAATGCAAACGAATATATAACTACTTTTTCCACGGGTTTTTTCGTTATTATCTCGAGCGCGCGCTTATAATATGTGAGCTGCATACAGTGGCGCTGGGCTAAAAGGTTTTCGAAAGCCGCTTCATTTCCAAGCATCGAAAACGGCATATGGTCGGTTTTGTAGTCTATCAGCGTATAAGTACCGTTTGAGTTTTCAACAAAGCAGTCGATTATACCTTGAACAAAAAGACTTTCTCCGCTCAAAGCTTTGCGCTTGTCACAGTCCTTTGAAAAGGCAGAAGCGGGAAGCTCTACGTTAAAACGGTACTCGCGCCACAGCTTGCAGGATTTCTTTATTACTTCGTTATAAAAGCTGCCGTCAAAGAATTTTGAGACGCTGTCGCGACTTATAAGCTCTGCAGTATCCTCTGTAAAATAATTTGCAGAGAGCATGCGTTTTATTTCTTTTTCCACACCGTGTTTCTCGGCATAGTCAAAGTCACAGAACTGCATGAAAATATGTGTTGCTGTGCCGCGGTCAGCGGCGGTTGCTTCTTTTATGGATTTTGATGCAAAATCAGGGCGTATTTGCGAAAGCTTGTCTGCAAGAGAAGCTTCGGAGTCTGTAAGCGATACAATCGTATCAAGAATACCGTCTGACAGATCGGATACCGAGAGCTTTGCGGGAATATCGAGAGCTGATGCAAACGGATATCTGAAATCAAGGCGGTCTCTGACAGATTTTAAAATGTTAGCACCGAGCGCCTTGTCGTACGTTTTGGCTTCAGGTGTTTCACAGGAGTCCGCTTCTATGAAATCGTCAAGCTTTGGCATAATAATCGCGCAATTGCCTGTTGACTCGTAATCGGCGGCGATTATCGGAATGAGAACAAGTCTCATATGCGAGTGCTTTTTGAGAATAGTATGCGGACAGATGTTTGTTGCAAGCTTTTTTACCGTTTCATACTCCGCTTTGGGATCAGGGTATTCTCCCGTAATATAAAGGCGCTCTCTTGCACGCGTCAAGGCAACGTAAACAACGCGCATGTTTTCTTCAAACATATTGTCATCATAGGCAAATTCGAGAGCCGTTTTATGAAAGGTTTTTCTTTTCATTCCGGGTAAGATCCCGGGAATATCTACTGAAGCGCCTGCGTGCTTATCGATAAGAACCGTTTTGCTTCTGTCGGTAGTATTTGGTGCTTTGTGTGAAGAGGCAACGAAAACCACCGGAAATTCAAGACCTTTTGAATGGTGAATGGTCATTATCTGAACAGAGTCGGCGCCGTTTGCGCTTGAGGTGACGGGAATCTTCGTTTTTTGCGCGATTATATCATCAATGTACTTTATGAAGCTACTGAGGCCCTTGAAAGAGCTGCTTTCAAAATCCCGTGCGTACTTATATAAAAGCATAAGATTATCGCGCGCACCCTCTGGCTTTGAACCGTCGGGCATGCCCGAAGCAACGATTGAAAAAAGTCCGCATTCATGATACAGCTTCCGTATAAGCCTGTCTACCTGTGTCCCTGAAGCTAAAGTTCTGAAATATGATAGCTTTTCAAGAAAGATTTTTCCTTTTTCAAAACCCGTTTCATCAGTGTAGGCTACAAGTGCTTCATAGAGCGAGCTTTCCCTGTCAAAAGCACGGACTGTAACAAGGTCATCAAGTGTAAAAGAAAAGAGAGGACTTTTGAGTGTTCCCGCAAGATAAATATCTCGCATGGGATTGTCTATTGTGTTTAAAAGCGACATCACAAGAAGGATTTCCGAGTTTTCAAAAAACTCGGTCTCGATACTGTTTGAGGTTTTTATCCCCAGATTGTTGAGCGCTTTTTCTATCGGCACAGACGAAGCTTTTACCTTTGTAAGTATTGCAATATCAGACGGTTTGTATAAGGTTCCGTCCTTCTTTTTTTCGCTTGTTAAAAGGCGTTTAATTTCATGTGCAATATAATCAGACTCGCTCATATACTGCCCATCGTCGCCCGGGCTGCCAGCAAGAACGATATTAACAGGCGCGGTGTCTTTGTTGCCGCCTGATTTTGAACAAACGAGATCGTCTGAATCGTAGTAGGTCACTCTTCCCGTGGCATTTCTGAATATGCATGAGAAAACCGTGTTGCAGAAATCAATTACCGTCTTGTCGCATCTGAAGTTGTTTGCGAGAAAGATTGTACTTGCAACCTCACCTGTTATTTCTGTGCTCTCAAATACAGGGAAGCTGTCGCGGTAATTTGAGAAGTTTTCGGGAGCTGCTCCGCGGAAGCCGTAAATACTTTGCTTTATATCGCCGACCATAAAACGGTTGTCGGGTTTTGATATCGACGAAAATATCATATCCTGTACGAAATTTGTGTCCTGGTATTCGTCGATGTATATTTCGTCAAATGAGTCTGAAAATTCGCGGGCAATATCGGTAGGCTTGCCGTTTTCAACGAGTAAATCAAGCGCATAACGCTCAAGGTCGCTGAAATCAAGACGGCCAAGACGCTTTTTTTCTTCGCTGAAAATCTTATCATACCGATACAAGAGACAGTATAAAGTGTATAAGAGTCCGGCTGTAGTCATAGTCTCTTCGGCTAATATTTCGGGATCGGTATTGAAAATAACATTAAGCCTGTCGATAATGTTTTCTTTGAAAAGCTTTCTTAAAGCCTGATACTCGTCTTTGAGAGGGGTTGTATAGTTTCTGATTGGCGGAAGATTTGATTTTGAATACGCCTTAAAGATTTTTTCTGCAAGGTCGTAGTTTTCTTTTTCGATGTTATCTTTCAGGGAAGCGAGAAAGGATATTTCATCAGATAAAAGAGGTGCGTATTTTTCATATACGATATTATCACTTCGCACTTTTGGCTCAAATGCATTGTATTCACCAAGTAAGTATCCTGCGTATGATGAAATTTTAGCAAGAATTATTTTACCGTGTGCACTTTTATATATCGGAAGGCTCGCTTCGCTTTTTAATTGTTCAGAGCAGATTTTTAAAAAGTCAATGCTTTCAGGGTAGTTAAGAAGTGCAGAGTATAAACTTATAAGAGCTTCACATAAGGCGTTGTCGTTTGCACGCGGTGAGAAAATATCGGCAAGGTCAAGAAAACTTTCGGGTACGTGCTCAGGCTCGAAAACGCCATTGTACGCATCGTCTATCACCTTTGTCATAACGTCTCGCGACAACAGAAGAATCTCAGGTGCGTTTGCAACAGAAACAGCACCCGGCAGTCCAAGCTTTTTTAAATTCTTTTTGATAACGTCAAAGCAGAAGCTATGTATCGTGGATATTTTTGCGCTTGTCAGTAAAAGAAGTTGTTTACGCAAATGTTTGTTTCCCGGATCGTCTGCTATAGCGGCGCTTACAGCCTTGGATATACGAGCTTTTAGCTCGTTTGCAGCAGCTTTTGTATAGGTAACGACAAGCATACGCGATATATCAGCAGGATTTTCATTATCGCACAGACGTTTGACTATACGTTCTGTCAGAACGGCAGTTTTGCCGCTTCCTGCCGCAGCGGAAACAAGAAGTGTTTTGTTTCTTGTTTCTATCGCCGCAGCTTGCATAGGAGTCCATTTTACCGCATTGTTTTCCATAGTTTTGTTATCCTTACAGTTCTGTGATTGTAAAGTTTAAAATTTATTGTTCTTCATCGGCAAGCTCCGACACGGCCGCAACGTTTTTGCAAACGGGCTTCATCGAACAGAAAGTGCAAGCGCTGTACATAGTCCCGGGGAGCTTGGTAATCGGGTTGATCGCGGCGTTTCCGCTTTTTATTCCGTTTCCTATTTCAACCAAAATCCCGCTTACCTCGTCTTTGAGCTCATTAAGCTCATCAAGTGAGGCAAGAACAGAACTGCCCGTGGCAGACATTTTTGAATTTACAGGTACGTATCTTGCGCTGAAACCCCTGTCCATTTCTTCGATAATCTCGGGATCGGCAAGATAGATACCGCTGCGCTTGAACGCTTTTTCAAGATTCTTTGAAAATTTTGTTGTATCGGGATCAACGCCTGAAAGCTCGGGGGTTGTCATCACGTATTCGGCTGCAGCCGGAACAACTTCGGCGTCCGGGTCAGCTCCTGCGGTAGTCTTGAATTCTATATTTGCATTTTCCCATATAGAGAAGAGATATATAAGTAGCTGGAGACTCAGTCCGAGCTTTATACTTTCAAGAGAAAACGCACGCTTGCCGGTTTTATAATCGGCGACACGGATATAAAGCTTGTCTGCTTTTATAAGAGTATCGACCCTGTCGGCAATACCGCCGAGTACTATATAGCTGCCATCATCAAGTGACAGCTTGATAGGCAAAAGTCCGCCCTTGGAGCTTGTGCTGACGGGGAATTCGAAGAACGTGGGTTTAAAGCCGCTTTGTGCAAATTCTTCTGCAAGGTTTGCGCCTGTAAGAGCCGTAATATCGGCTATTCTGTTAAGCATGTGCGCTACACGCGCTCTTTTTTCTTCTGGTGTGAATTCCAAAAGAAGCTTTGAACGCCTGTCTGTTATTTCGCGAATCCGGTGATATACCTTATCAGTATCAACAGTGCCGTCATCATTCATAACAGAGGTAAGTTCGTTCTGAAGAAAATCGTCGAGAACCGCGTGAACAAGGGTGCCGACATCTGCTGATTCGATTGTTGCCGAGCCTTTTTCGCGAAGCTTCAGCGAATACTTGCATTGGAAGGAAAACGGACATTTAGCATACATGTCTGTTGCCGATTGAGAAATTTTAAGGTCTCCCGGAAAAGCCGAGTCAACCGCTTGCTTTGATAGACGCTCGTTGGTATCGCAAAGCAATGTACTTGCAAGTCTGCGTTTTTGCTCAAGTATGGGATCGGAATCTGTAAATTTGTCTATCTGTTCGCCCGAAACATATTCTTTCAGGTAAGGTATATGCTCAATAAACGAAGAGCCGTTGACAATTCTGTCGTAAGGGTCAAGCTCGTTACTTGTAATAGTTGACTTATCAAACATATTTGCTATCCTTGTAAGAGCCGATGAAGGGAAGAGCTCGTCGCCTGCAAGATCACGTCTTGTGTGCATGAGCGTCACCCTGCTTGCTGCAGAACAAGCGGCTGAGTAAAAGTGAAAGAGCTCTTTTGATGCTTCGGCAAAGGGGTCAAACAGTATTTCATCAAGCTTATATGAAGCAAGCACCCTGCGCTCTTCAAGCGTTAAAAGTCCGGGTACTGACAAACTTTTCGGGAACTCACCGTCGTTGCAGCCGAGCATATATGTATGTGAGATATCGTGAGCGCGCAAAAGTGTTGCATCGCCTATGGTTACAATATCTTTTGACTGCGGAATAGTACCGATATCGGTATCGGACAGCGCCATTCTGAGTAGCTTTGTGTATTCTTCGAGATCGCACTCGTGATCTCCGAGAGAGCTTACAAGCTCGTCAAAAGCCGAGCAGAGGGCCTTCCACAGCCCTGCTTCTTCAAGCGCGAGTACGTGCTCGCCCTGATTTTCTAATATTTGCGCGCGCTTTGCAAGCTTGTTACAAACATCTGCACCTGTAATAAAATCATACACGGCAAGAGAAAAATCGGAAACGGTCTTTAAATTTTTTAGCCTGTCGCGGAAGTTTTCAAGCTCGCCCATGACCGTCATCCGCAGGGCGTTTATGACTTCAAGCGTCTTCGCATCCTTGTCGGTTAATGGCATATATCCCCGCGGATTCATTGTAAAGCCATCCTCGCTGTACCATATCTTTCCTGAAACCTTCCATGTGGACGCGTAGTTTTCAAGCTTGTCGATTTCAAACTCGGAAAGAGATGTAAGTCCGCATCTTAAATATGTAATTATATCGGTGTATCTGGCGCCGTTTTTGCATATTTCAAGAGCTGCGAAGATAAAACGTGTAAGAGATTTTTCGCATATATCTGTTTTTGGCGAAAAGAAGCAGGGAATATTGTAGCGCTCAAGCGCCTCGTCAATTATTCCTTTATAGTTGTCGGGATTCCTTAAAACTATAGATATATCACGGTACCTGAGCCCATCTCTTATATCCTTCGCTATAAGGGCGGCGCAGGACTCACACTCATCAAAAATATCGGAGCAGGAAATTATTGAAACGTCAAAGTCACCTTCGTATTTTTCGGCTCGCCCTGCGGATGTGAATTTTCTTGCTATATGAGCTATGGAATCCGATCTGAAGTATGTAGTTTCATCAAGAACGGTCTTTTTTACTTCAGCGCCGCTCTTTTCAGCGCATTTAATAAGACGCTCATTGGTAGCACCTGTAAAAGCAAACAGCTCACTGTCACATTCAACGCCCGGGTGGCACAGTGATACTGTCAGGTCTGTACCGGTTGACAAGATAGCTGATATTATATCGAACTCTTGTGCAGTATAACCGTTAAAAGAGTCAAAATATATTTTAGTCTCACCAAACGGCTTGTGCTTTCGTATAAGTTCAGCGCACTTTGTAAGGTTGTCACACGGGTCACTTGAGATTTCGCTCACAACTGAATTGTATGAAGCGAATATAAGTGAAAGATCGTTGAGCCTGCCTATAAGTCTTTCAGAGTTTTCAGGATTTTCAAATGAAATTTTCTTCGAAGCTTCGGCAAGAGACGTAGGGGTGACTTGCGCATATTTAAGTTCTGTTATCTGAGAGAGCATTGAAGAAACGAAACTCGTGTCATCGTGCCTGCCAGTAAACTCATTGAGCGCCAAAGAAAGGTCTGCAAGCACTCTTGAAAGCAACAGCTTTTTTGTGCCATCGGATATATATTTAAGTGAGAGAGAGCCGCATTTCCTGAAAACTGTCTCGGCAAGCTTGTCAAAATTCAGCACTTCAAGGCCGAGTAGCGGCGTATCCTTTGACATCTCGTAAATTTTTCTTTCAGCCGATATTGCTTCCTGTTCGGGTACGATAAGAATGCTTGTACCGCCGGCTTTTAAATTGTCAAGTGCAAGGGAATAGATATGAGTGCTTCTCGGCGTTCCCGGTATTCCGTATACGATGTTAAGCATTTTTTACTCCTTTAGTGCAATATCAGTGTACAATTATAACGTTTTCGTTTTTTATATTTGCTTTTATCAGTGCACGTTTCAGCCTGAAAAAGTATGTCTCGCGTATTACAACAAGTCTTTCTTCATTAAACCTTGCAGTTAGAAAGAGGCCGTCGCGCAGAGATTTTGATATAACTATAACATAGTACCTTCCGTCTTTGGCGTAATCGCTCGCCAGACGGTCAAAGTATGATCCGCGCTCTTTCTTATAGCCTTTTTGTGCAATAAGGAAGAGAATTTTTTTGCCTTTGATCTGAGAGAGTATTTTATCGTTGTACTTTCGTCCGGCGATTGTATCAACAATCATAAGAATGAGCGCCAAAACAAGGGCAGATGGTATTATGATAAGCAAAACTGTGGCGGTCAACAAAAAGACTGCGCTTGTTTCGATAAAAGCTATTATCAGCGAAGCGTATTTAAACAGCCTTGCAATGAAGAGCGAACGGCGCGAATATGCAAATATCCGACCGGTTACGTTCCACACGTCGGTGCTTTTGATAAGATTGTATTTGTACTTTAAATAGTTTTCGTATCTTTCTATGGATACTTCGGGACTTGCTTTTTCAAACGTGCTTGAAATGTTATTTTTGCTATCAAGCTTTTTTTCTAAATCGGATATGCGGTTTTCAAGACGCTTGTTTTTGATTTTCTGAGCTTTAAGCTCAAAGTTCAGCATAACATAACTTTTATGAGATTTTTTCATACAAAAGGAGGCTGCCTCCGTATAAAGCATATTTAAATTGCGCCGCAAAGGTATCCGGCTGATGCAACTATATGAATATTATTACCTCAAATCAAGCTATGTATATATTAAATTATACCACTTGTAAAGTCGCAAGTCAATATCATTAAATAATAAGCAAACGCCAAAGAGAGTGGCGTT
>JAZNQU010000045.1:0-5687 GCA_045590315.1 Eubacteriales bacterium | reverse complement strand
CAAACAGTTCTGTTTTTGATGCTTCCCTAAGCCTTTTTTCAAGCTTGGTCTTATTCTTCCTGATCTGCCGTACAAGAGTATCTATCGCTCTGTCGAGTGCATTCTGATACGTTTCATCCACTTCTTCGCTTCTGAACATATAGCCGCCGGCTGTGATGGTTACTTCAATTTTGTCCTTTTCGCGCTCGTTTTTAAGCTTTACCGTTGCCTGCGCATCGTCTTTGAAATACTTGTCAAGCTTTGCAAGCTTCTTTTCAGCTATCTGAGCGAACTCACTCGGAACGTGCGTCTGTCTGCCTGTAATTGTAATCTTCATTAAGTGACCACCTTTGCTATAGATTCGTAAACAATATCTATGTTTCTTGTTTACGTTTTCATTATAGCATATTTTTTGGCAATTTGCAATAGTTATTTTGATGATTTTGCAATTATTTTGTAAATATTGTATAAACGGTTTTGATTATTTCGAAAGCTCGTCTTTTTCTCTTTCAATGAAAGATCTGAGCATCTCTTCTCGTCTTTCTTCGCGCTCTTCTTTTGTAAATGAGAGCATTATACAGTCAGCACACATACCGCATTCGTCGACTGTTATTTCGTCAAGTATACACGTGCCGTCCTCTTCATTATAGACGCATAGTTCGTTATCGCACCTCATATTTTTAACCCTCCGAAAAATTTTGTAGTCTTGAAATGGACTTATTTTTAGTGTATTTCCAACATTTTAGCACAAATTTAGTGTATAGTGTGAATAATAAGTCGATTTTGAGACAATTTAAGTACAATATGAGTTTTTAGGAATCAAAAAATGAAACAACTAAAACATCTTGGTTTACATATCGAAGCTAAAATATTACAGAAATTACAATATATAGCCAAATATCACGGGCGAAGCGGAAGCGGACAAATACACTATATGCTACGTATGCTTATTGAAGATTTTGAACGTGAACACGGTGAAATCACGGAAGATGATTTAAAATCTGTTGGAATAATTAAGTAACTGTTAGCCTCCCTCTCAGAGGGAGGTGGAAAAACCATAGGTTTTGACGGAAGGAGTTTTGCGCAAATAATTGTTTATCCCGCACTCTCCCTCAGTCAGCTTTGCTGACAGCTCCCTCCCGGAGGGAGCCTTAATTATGAAAAAAGCGATGCAGCTGTTGCATCGCTTTTTGTATTATCAGTCGAAGTAGCCTTTTTTGCAGAGGAGTTCTGCTATAAGCACTGCGCCGCCTGCTGCGCCGCGAAGTGTGTTGTGGTGTAGTCCGACAAACTTATAGTCGTATACGGTGTCTTCTCTGAGTCTGCCGACCGTTACGCCCATACCGCCGTATATATCGCGGTCAAGCTTTGCCTGAGGACGATTATCTTCTTCAAAATATGTAATGAACTGCTCGGGTGCGTGAGGAAGCTCGAGCTCCTGAGGAGAGCCTTTATAGTTCTTCCAAGCTTCGAGTATTTCTTCCTTCGTGGGCTTATTCTTGAACTTTACAAACACAGCCGCCGTATGACCGTCGCTTACAGGTACGCGGATGCACTGTGCGGTGATAACAGGCTCTTTTGCCTTAATGATCTCACCGTTTTCGATAGTACCCCAAATCTTGAGGGGTTCCTGTTCACTCTTCTCTTCTTCGCCGCCGATATAAGGGATTACGTTATCTATCATTTCGGGCCATTCCTTAAAGGTTTTACCTGCGCCAGAAATTGCCTGATATGTAGTAACTACAATTTCAGTAGGCTCATATTTGAGAAGTGCGGAAAGCGGGGGAACGTAGCTCTGGATCGAGCAGTTAGGCTTAACTGCGATAAAGCCTCTCTTTGTTCCGAGTCTCTTTTTCTGGTCTTCGATTATTGCAAGGTGATCTTCGTTGATTTCCGGAATTACCATGGGAACGTCGGGAGTCATACGATGTGCGCTGTTATTTGAAACTACGGGAATTTCCGCCTTTGCGTAAGCTTCTTCGAGAGCGCGTATTTCTTCCTTTTTCATATCAACTGCGCAGAACACGAAGTCAACGAGTTCTTTTATCTCGTCTATTTTGGAAGCGTCCATAACTACCATGTCACGAACGAAGTCAGGCATTTCTGTCTGCATTTTCCATCTGCCGTCGACTGCTTCTGCATAAGTTCTTCCCGCAGAGCGCGCGCTTGCGGCAAGTGCCGTTATTTCAAAATAGGGGTGACCATCAAGCAGTGTGATAAAACGCTGTCCTACCATACCCGTTGCGCCGACGATTCCGGCGCGAAGCTTCTTCTGATTCATATCTGTCTTACCTTTCGATAAAAAATATACTTTTCAAATTTGCTATATATTGTAGCATAAAACACCTGTATTTGTCAACTGTAAAGGCAACATTTGAGGCATTTTTTTATTTGATACAAAAAGTCCGTAAAATTTATGCTAAAATTGTGTATTTAGCCCTTTATTTCGGCGGTAAAACTCTTGACACAGGTGTGTGAATTGATGTATAATATAATGAAATATAAATATTAAGGTGGTAAATACTATGACATACACAAATTTAAACGTCTTTAACGCGTCAAAAGGTTGTTTTGAAAAAGGATCAATCTCACTTGACGGCAACGTATTTGCCGACAAGTCTGCCGCTACAAGTGACGAATTTGCCGGCATGTATGCTCACGGCGGTTACGTTGACGCTCATACTCACGGCGTACTTGGCTACTTCTTTGAGCGTGCAAGCGTTGACGAGCTTGTAGAGATGTTGAAGTTTTATGCTTCTGCGGGCACATTATATATTATGCCAACTATAGCTACAATATCATTCGAGGACATCTGCGGCGCTACCGACAGAATACTCGAAGTGGCCGGAAAGATACAGTCTGAAAACATTCCGGCAGCAACGGTTATCGGTGTCCATTATGAATGCAGATACTTAAACCCTGTTAAGGCGGGCGCTCACAAAAGAGAATGGTTTTCCAACCCCGATATAAAAGAAGCTGACATTTTACTTGGCAAGATCAAGGAAGCAGAAAAGAAGCTTGGTCGAAAGCTTTCTGCTCATTTTACACTCGCACCCGAAATGGACGGCGCTATGGAGTTTATCAAGCATCTTGCAGACAACGGCGCTACTGCCGGAATAGGTCACTCTGATGCTGATTATGAAATTTCACAGAAAGCGCTTGATAACGGTGCGGTGTCGTTCACTCACACGTTCAATCAGCTTCGTCCCATTCATCACAGAACTTCCACTTCTCTGACCTGTGCTCTTTCGGGCGATGCGTACACCGAATACATCTGCGACGGTTTCCACTCGCTTCCCGAAATCGCGAAGCTTATGAGAAGAGCAAAAGACGTCGACAAGATGGTGCTTATTACAGACTCTTCAGCGGCAGGTATTCCCGAGGGAACGGTATTCACCTCTTTTGACGGAAGCCCTGTTAAAATCGACGGTGGCGTCGGCAGACTATTAGACGGCACTATCAACGGCAGTATTATTACTATGCACAAGGGCGTAAAGAATTACATGAACTTTACGGGAGCAAGCCTTGACGATACGATAAGAGCGGCGATAACTAATCCGCTTGCTATGTTAAAAAACAACGTATACGCTTCGATTGAATCCGGCAAGTCTGCTAATTTCGTTATGTTGGACGGCGAGTACAATCTGAAAGCTATATTTGTAAACGGCGAAAAGATAGACATCTCGACTATCTGACTACATAACCCACACGGAGGCTCAAAACAATGGAGAAGCAAAAATATTATATAACAACTGCTATCGCATATGCTTCAGGCAAGCCGCATATAGGTAACACGTATGAAATTATTCTGACAGACGCTATTGCAAGATACAAGAAGATGCGCGGATATGACGTGTACTTCTTAACAGGTACTGACGAACACGGTCAGAAAATTGAAAACCTTGCAAAAGACGCAGGCATTACGCCGAAGGAATACGTTGACAAGGTTGCCGGCAACATCAAGGATATCTGGGATATGGTTGGTGCGGACTACGACAAGTTCATACGTACTACAGACGATTATCACGAGGAAGCTGTTTCGGCGATATTTAAGAAGCTTTACGATAAGGGCGATATTTACAAGAGCGAATACGAGGGACTCTACTGTGTTCCCTGCGAATCATTCTTCACCGAAACACAGGCAGCAGGCGGAATCTGCCCTGACTGCGGTCGTCCCGTACAGAAAACTACCGAAGAAGCTTACTTCTTCAAGATGAGCAAGTATTCCGACAAGCTCATGAAATATATTGAAGAAAATCCCGATTTCATTTCTCCCGAGCCCCGCAAAAAGGAAATGATAAACAATTTCATCAAGCCCGGTCTTCAGGATCTTTGCGTATCCCGTTCCTCTTTTAAGTGGGGTGTGCCGGTATCCTTTGATGACAAGCACGTAATTTACGTTTGGATAGACGCTCTTTCAAACTATATTACGGCTCTTGGCTACAACCCGAACAACGAAAGTCAGCCAGAACTTTACAACAAGTACTGGCCTGCAGACGTTCACATAATCGGTAAGGATATTTTGAGATTCCACACGATCTACTGGCCTATTATGCTTATGGCTCTTGGTGAGCCGCTTCCCAAGCGCGTATTCGGCCATCCGTGGCTACTCTTTGGCGCTGACAAAATGTCTAAGTCCAAGGGAAATATTATTTATGCTGACGAGCTTGTACGCCACTTCGGTGTTGACGGTGTAAGATACTACGTTCTTGCTGAAATGCCTTTTGCGGCTGACGGCTCTATAACTTACGAGTCGGTAATCGAGAGATACAATGCAAATCTTGCTAACAATCTTGGCAATCTTGTAAACCGCACGCTTGCTATGACGGCCAAGTATTTTGGCTCTGTTGTGCCGTCGGGTGATGTTCGTGAGGCAATCGACGATGAGCTTTCTGCAGCTTTCGAGTCAGCCAAGAAAAACTACTGCGGTCTCATGGATGATTTCAAGCTTGCAGATGCCTGCGAGGAAGTCTTCAATCTTCTCAGACGTGCAAACAAATATATTGACGAAACCACTCCCTGGATTCTTGCAAAAGACGAAGCGCTCAAGCCGAGGCTCGGTACTGTGCTTTATAATCTGCTTGAGGTTATAAGAGCTTCTGCGGTAATGCTTTACCCTATTATGCCGTCTACTGCAAAAACTATATTCGATGTACTTGCAACAGACAAGTGCTCGTTTGATTCAATCGAATCTTTCGGCAAACTTGCCGTTGGCACGACGATTGGTGCTTCTGCTCATCTTTTTGACAGAATAGACGAAACAAAGAAGCTTGAAGAAATCAATGCAGAGATTGAAGCGAGAAATGCCGCTACTAATACCGGCAAGATCGAAAAGCCTGAGGGTGTTGCACAGATCGGCATTGATGACTTTATGAAGGTTGAGCTTCGTGTGGCAAAGGTTATTGCCTGCGAGGGTGTACCGAAGGCTAAGAAGCTTTTGAAGCTTCAGCTTGATCTCGGATACGAACAGAGACAGGTAGTTTCGGGAATCGCGAAATTCTATACTCCCGAAGACCTTATCGGCAAGAAAATAATTGTTGTTGCAAACCTTGCCCCTGCAAAGCTCCGCGGAGTTGAGAGCCACGGTATGCTGCTTGCGGCCGATATGCCCGACGGCGGTTGCAAGGTAATCTTTGCAGACGATTCAATCGAGCCCGGTGCACAGATTCACTAAAGTATATAAAAACACCTTTGTCTACTGACAAAGG
>JAZNQU010000044.1:0-3451 GCA_045590315.1 Eubacteriales bacterium | reverse complement strand
CTCGAAACAGGCATCAAGGTCATCGACCTGATCTGCCCATATTCCAAGGGCGGTAAGGTCGGTCTGTTCGGAGGCGCGGGAGTAGGCAAGACCGCGCTTATAATGGAGCCTATCAACAACATCGCCAAGGAACACGGCGGTCTGGCGGTGTTCACGGGAGTCGGCGAGCGTACCCGTGAGGGCAACGACCTTTACAACGAAATGATGGAATCGGGCGTTCTTTCAAATACAACGCTCGTCTACGGTCAGATGAACGAGCCGCCCGGAGCAAGAATGAGAGTTGCGCTCTCAGGTCTTACTATGGCGGAATACTTCCGCGACAAGGAAGGTCAGGACGTGCTTCTCTTTATTGACAACATATTCAGATTTACTCAGGCAGGAAGCGAGGTTTCAGCACTTCTCGGACGTATGCCGTCAGCTGTTGGTTACCAGCCTACGCTTGCAACAGAAATGGGCGCGCTTCAGGAAAGAATCACTTCCACAAAGCGCGGCTCTATCACCTCGGTACAGGCAGTATACGTTCCCGCCGACGACCTTACAGACCCTGCTCCCGCAACGACGTTTGCTCACCTTGATGCAACGACGGTTCTCTCCCGTGCGATATCCTCGCTCGGTATTTATCCCGCGGTTGATCCCCTTGACTCAACTTCCCGTATTCTCTCCCCCGACGTTGTCGGTATAGAGCACTATGAAACCGCACGCGCGGTACAGGCGATACTCCAGAGGTATAAAGAGCTTCAGGACATCATCGCGATCATGGGTATGGACGAGCTTTCAGAAGAAGACAAGCTCACGGTAAGCCGTGCGCGAAAGGTACAGAGATTCCTCTCACAGCCCTTTACAGTTGCAGAACAGTTTACGGGTATGATGGGTAAATACGTACCGATAAAAGAAACTATCCGCGGCTTTAAGGAGATAATCGAAGGTAAGCACGACGAGCTTCCCGAATCCGCATTCCTATTTGTCGGAACGATAGAAGAAGCAGTTGAAAAAGCCAAAGCAAGCGAGGCGAAAGCATGACGAGCTTCAATTTAACGGCAGTTACAATGTCGGGTATCAAATTTGACGGCAAGGTCACAAAGGTTGTAGTCCGCGCTGCAGACGGAGACTTGTGCATTCTCGGCTCACATACCGATTATGCCGCACCTCTCGGGAAAGGTGTTGCGAAAATCACAACCGAGGAGAGCAAGGTTATAACTGCTGACGTCGAGGGCGGTTTTATAAGCGTACAAAAGGATAAAACCAGAATTATAGCCACAAAATTTGACGTGCAGGAATAAACAAAAAGGACGATATATTCGACGTTGAAGATGCATCAAGAACGGCACACCCTGCAAGGCAACTGCAAAAGACGGTATCGTAGTTATGAAAATACTCGACGCTATGTACGAATCTGCAAAGACAGGCAAGGAAGTAATCATTAAGTAATAATCCCTATAAAAAACTGCTATTGCTGTTGCAATAGCAGTTTTTTACTATATCAATTTTTTTACATATGCAGCAAATGCCTTCGCGCCTATTGAAGCTTTTTTATTTATATAAATTTTTGAACTGCGGTAAATTCCGTTGTTTATTCTTATAAGCGAGATCGCCGAATCAAGCTGATTTTGCCACGACACCGCCGGAACAAGGCTGACACCCATACCCATTTTTAGAAATTCTCTTATACACTTGGGATCATCACATTCAACTATGATACTCGGCGAAATACGAGCCTGCTTGAAAAGGTCGTCTGTAATAGTCCTCAGACTTTGTTTTGGATAAAGGCAAAGAAATTTTTCATTTTCAAGCATACTCATATTTACCTGCTTTCTGCTTGAAAGCGGGTTGGTCTTATGAACTGCAAGCATAATTTCTTCTTCAATAAAATCGGTTTGCTCAAAATCTTTATTTTCAAATATAGTATCTGTAATAATAAGGTCGTATCGGCTGTAGTTTGTATCATTTCCGAAATCGATGGAAAAATCTATATTGGGATATTGATTTCTGAAGCCAGCTAACCTCTTTATCACAAGATATCTGTTTGTCACAATAAGCATATCTATTTTTCCGGCAGGTAATCCGCCTATATATGACATATTATTTCTCGTTTTTTCAAGCTCATTAAATATTGTGTCGACTGTTTTTAAAAACAGCTTACCGTTTTCGCTTAACGATAGTCTATTCGCACTTCTGTTAAAAAGCCTTACGTTAAGTTCAGACTCAAGCTTTTTTATGGATGCCGATATACTTGAGGTCGGCACCATAAAAGCCGCCGCAGTATGAGAAAAATTTTCTGTTTTTGCCGCATGTCGAAAGTATTTAAGTTGTAAAAATTCCATAACTCATCCCTCGCCGCTATACAGACAAGCCTTTTTGTTTTATATTCAATTATATCTTAACACACTTTTCTATATATTTCAAGATATAGTAATATATATTTTTTTATTATTTACACAGATATGATAATGAGTTTATAATATAATCAGATTATAAATATAAAGCCCGGAGGTGCGATATGAATAGTATCAAAATTGATTTTAGCATAAATAAGGGTAAGATCAAACCTATGCACGCCGTAAACAACGGCCCCTCATCAGGAAACAGCGAGGGCAGAACAAACTACACTACATATAAAGCACTAAAATTACCTTACGCAAGAAATCACGATGCAAGCCTCAGCGAATGTTACGGCAGTCAGCACCTTGTTGATATACATTGTATTTTCCCTGATTTTGACCGTGATGTTAATGATGAAAGCGCGTACGACTTCACTCTTACAGACGAATATACAAAAAACGTAATAGCCGCTGATTCTGAAAATTTCTACAGACTCGGTACAAGCATTGAGCATTGGCCCAAAAAATACGGTACGATAATGCCGCCCGATTTTGAAAAATGGGCTAAGATATGCGAGCATATTATAATGCATTATAACGAAGGATGGGCAAACGGATATAACTTCAATATAAAATATTTTGAAATATGGAACGAACCCGACCTTGACGAAGATGATGCCTCAAACAAAAGAACATGGAGCGGTACAAAGGCAGAATTCTTTAATTTGTATGAAACTGCCGCTAAATACTTGAAATCGCGCTTCCCTCAACTTAAAATAGGCGGTCCTGCTCTTGCGACAAGGCTTGATTGGGCAGAAGACTTCTTATGTGAAATGAAAAAGCGCGGTGTGCCGCTTGACTTCTTCTCGTGGCATATTTATACTTACGAGCCTGAAAAGATTATTGAAAAGGCAAAAAAGGTTGACGCATTACTTGAAAAATACGGTTATACAAATGCCGAACACATTATTAACGAGTGGAATTACGTCAAGGATTGGAGCAACAGACTCGAATTTATTAAAGCGATCAAGGGAATCAAAGGTGCCTCCTTCTGTGCCGCAGTAATGTGTGCGCTTCAGGCATACCCCACGGTGGATATGCTTATGTATTACGATGCACGTCCCGAGAAAATA
>JAZNQU010000043.1:0-5045 GCA_045590315.1 Eubacteriales bacterium | reverse complement strand
GGTATGAGATACGGCTCACTCTTCGATGCTACACAGACAATGGTATCCAAGATCGGCGACGATCTTTACCAGGTTCAGGTAGTTTCGTGGTATGACAACGAAAACTCCTACACAAGCCAGATGGTAAGAACAATCAAGTACTTCGCTGAACTTTAAGTCCGGAGCCCGGACGGGCAAAAAGCGTGTGAGGTTTGATGCAATTTGAAATCTTCACTCGTACTCCGAAGTCTAATAAAGATTGATAAAACCCCTCTGTTTTCGCAGAGGGGTTTTTGTTTCGATGGAGATATACAATCAAGTCATTTTTGTAATTTTTAATGAAATATTTTGCTAACGCAAAATGTGAAATAATTTCCGACCGGAAATTATGAAATAGAAAGCTTGCGCTTTCTGTGAAATAAAATTTGCCTTTCATATGCCGCAAGGCATATTTCATACACAAAGTGTATTTCATAGCGGGAGCTATTTCATTTGCCGAAGGCAAATTTCATTGAAAAAAGGCATCTTTTGGATGCCT
Source organism: Eubacteriales bacterium (assembly GCA_045590315.1). Lineage (GTDB taxonomy): Bacteria > Bacillota > Clostridia > Oscillospirales > CAG-272 > UBA4717. The sequence continues at coordinate 4,528 of JAZNQU010000043.1, read as the reverse complement.
TTTTTCTGGAGCTGATACCCGGATTCGAACCGGGGACCTCATCCTTACCAAGGATGTGCTCTACCAACTGAGCCATATCAGCATATGGCGACCTGAAGGGGACTCGAACCCCTGACCTCTAGCGTGACAGGCTAGCGTTCTAACCAACTGAACTACCAGGCCGGATTTTTGACTGCGTGATATATTATATCAAATATATTATAGTTTGTCAATAGATTTTTTATAAGAAATTTTATCTGTGCTATTATATAAAATATACTGTGGCGATAGGGATAAAACTGTAGGGACCGGCGTCCCCGACGGTCCGATGGAGCGATTTTATAATGTAAAAATTAAAGACAAAAATCGAAAGTTTGTATTTTTGGATATCGTTTCATAAAACTCAATGTTATTCGGACCGTCGGGGACGCCGGTCCCTACGGTGTGTATGATTGAATTCTGTATAGTATATAAATAGAAGGCATCCGAGAGAATGCCTTCTATTTGTTTTTATGCTAAATACTCATCAAGCTTCTTGCCGATCTCAACGAGGAACTGTTCCGTGTTTACCTTCTTCTTGTTTTCAAGCGTTGACATTGAAGCAAGGTCGCCTGTCATAATGCCTGCTTCTATCGTGTCGATTGTTGCTTTTTCGAGCATATCCGCGTAATTTACAAGCTCAGGGAGATTATCAAGCTCTCCGCGCTTTCTGAGTGCACCTGACCACGCGAAAATCGTAGCTACGCTGTTTGTCGAGGTCTCTTCGCCCTTTAAGTGCTTGTAGTAGTGGCGCTGTACCGTTCCGTGAGCCGCTTCGTATTCATATACTCCGTCGGGTGAAACGAGCACGGAAGTCATCATCGCAAGGCTTCCGTACGCTGTTGCTACCATATCGCTCATTACGTCGCCGTCGTAGTTCTTGCAAGCCCAGATGTAGCCGCCTTCGCTTCTTATCACTCTTGCAACCGCATCGTCTATAAGCGTGTAGAAATATTCAATTCCTGCCGCGTCAAACTTTTCCTTGTATTCTTTTTCAAATATTTCGGCAAAAATGTCCTTGAAGCGGTGGTCGTACTTCTTGGATATAGTATCCTTTGTTGCAAACCATACGTCCTGCTTTGTGTCAAGCGCAAAGTTGAAGCAGCTGCGTGCGAAGCTTTCGATAGAATCATCTATATTGTGAAGTCCTTGAATGATACCCGAGGAATCCTTGAACGTGTGAATAACCTCGCGTGTTTCATTTCCGTTTTTATCTGTGCAGACAAGCTCGCACTTTGAGCCTGCAGGAACCTGCATTTCAACGTTTTTGTAAACGTCGCCGTAAGCGTGACGTGCGATAGTTATAGGCTTTGTCCAACTGGGAATGTAGGGCGTGATACCCTTAACGAGAATAGGTGTTCTGAACACAGTTCCGTCAAGAATGGCTCTTATCGTACCGTTGGGGCTTTTCCACATCTCCTTGAGGTTGTATTCATCCATTCTTGCAGCGTTGGGGGTAATAGTCGCGCACTTGACAGCAACGCCGTATTTCTTTGTTGCTTCTGCCGACTCTACAGTTACTCTGTCGTCTGTTTCATTTCTGTATTCAAGACCGAGGTCATAGTATTCGCTTTTAAGGTCGATATGGGGAAGAATAAGGATGTCCTTTATCATTTTCCATATGATGCGGGTCATTTCGTCGCCGTCCATTTCAACAAGCGGAGTTTTCATTAAAATCTTATCTGCCATTTTTGCCGTTTCCTTTCAACAAAATCGCTGAATTTTTTCTTACAGAAAACAGTATAGCACATATTTTTCAAAAATGGAAGAGAAAACTGCAAGTTTTTTGAAAAAAGTTGCAAAAAAGCACGCAGGAAACGTAAGATAAGCCTGAAACAAAAAAATACTTGCATTTTTTTTGCAAAAGCCGTCATTTTCCGTCCGAAGCAAGCTAATACAGTCGCGCGAGAGAAATTTAGGTAAAAAGGGAACGAATTGCGCCTTGATGTATCCCTCACCCGAAAGGGGATTTGTGAGTAAAATATTAGAGAAGCCAAAGGATAAAAACGCCTTTGTCTGCTTCAAATCATGCCTGTAAAAAGAAATTTCAAAAACTATGTTTAAAACACATCAAAACGTGCAAAAAATAATAGTGCTGACAGGTATTTTCACAAAGTTTAAAATAATGGAGAGTGAATCAAATTGAGCGTAAAACGCGGAGATATTTTTTATGCCGATTTAAGTCCCGTTGTGGGAAGCGAGCAGGGAGGACTCAGACCAGTGCTTATAGTGCAGAATGACATAGGCAACAAGTACAGTCCCACCGTTATAGCAGCCGCCATCACAAGTCAGATTTCAAAGACTAAGCTTCCGACTCATATTGACGTATTTGCCGACAGCTACGGGCTTGCAAAGGACTCGGTCATATTGCTTGAACAGATAAGAACTCTTGATAAAAGACGCCTAAAAGAAAAAATGGGACATTTAGACGACGCGCTGATGAGTCGTGTGGACGATGCGATTTCGGTAAGCTTCGGCTTGCCTGCAGCCGACGAAGGAGCAAATGCGCAGACAACTCTCGGCACCGTACAAAACGGCGTGACAGCGTAATCAGACTTAAAACTCAAGACTTATAAATACATACGGGAGTGTAGTTCTACACTCCCGTATTTTCTAAAAGCTTATTCTTTGCACCTTTATACATTTACCGCTTGCTTTGTCAAGCGTAAAAATCGTGCCTGAAGCAGAAACGTCACCGTGCGCCTGCTCAAAGCGGACAGGCATGCGTGTGGTGAATTTTTCTATTATTATTTCGCTCTTTACTCCAAGAATACTGTCTGATACACCCACCATTCCGAGGTCGGTTATAAATCCTGTACCGCCTTTCATTATCTGCTCGTCTGCCGTTGCAACGTGGGTGTGCGTGCCAAAAAATGCACTTACTCTGCCGTCAAGATAGTGGGCAAGAGCCGCCTTTTCGCTTGTTGCTTCCGCGTGGAAATCGACTATCGCATAGTCGTATTTTCCCTTGTTTGCTTCAAGTATTTTATCGGCGCAGTCAAAGGGGTTGTCGCATATGTCCATATAGACGCTGCCAAGCATATTTATTACAAGTACGCTTTTGCCGTCTGCTTCAATTATTCTGCTTCCGTATCCGGGTGAGCTTGCAGGCATATTCGCGGGGCGGACACAGCATAAGCTGTCGTCAAGATAGGTGTAGACCTCGCGCCGCCTGAAGGTGTGATTACCGCCCGTGATGGCATCGGCACCTGCTTCGATGAGTGCGTCTGCGCTCTGGGGAAGCATGCCGTTTCCGTCGGCAGAATTTTCGCCGTTTATAACGGTGAAAGAAATATTGTGGTATTTTCTTATTCCCCAAAGCTTTTCTTTCAGGTATTCGCACGCCTGCATGCTGACCGCATCGCCGAGCGCAAGTATATTATAGGTATCCGGCATAAAAATCCGTCCTCTCTGTTTTTTTCTATACAACTTTGTTATTGACAGGGACTGTTATAAGTGTTACAATAATGATAACACATAATTATACTTTAATGCAAGAGCTTTTTGTAAAAAGGAGTGCGTATGGAATATATTGTAGACAGAGTCGAAGAAGGCTTTGCCGTGCTCGTTTCTTCTTCCGACTCGTCGGTGAAAAACGTGCCTGTATGTGAGCTTGACGGTATAAATGAAGGTGACGTTCTCACTTTTGAGGACGGCAGATACGTGCACTTACAAAAAAAGAGCGAAGATCGAAAAGAGAGCCTTGCAGAAAGATTTAACAAACTTAAAAGTAAAGGTTTTTCTTTAGGAAAGGGCAAAAAATGAACAAGTTGCGTGAAAATGCAGTAGTCGGACAGTCAGGCGGACCTACAGCCGCAATAAATGCAACTCTGGCAGGAGTTATTCGCGGAGTGCTTGAAAGCGAAAATATAGACAAGCTTTACGGAGCTTTTAACGGTGTAGAGGGACTTCTTGAAGAACGCTACTGCGTTTTAAGCGATGTGGTTAAAACAGAAGAAGATCTGAAGCTTCTTGAAAATACACCTGCGGCGGCACTCGGCTCTTGCAGAAAAAAGCTTCCGAAGGTGTCTGAGGGCAAGGACGTTTACGAAAAGCTTTTTGCAATTTTTGAAAAACTTGATATAAAGTATTTCTTCTATATCGGCGGTAACGACTCGATGGATACCGTTGCAAAGCTTACAGAGTACGCGCGTGAAGTCGGCAGCGACCTGCGCGTTATGGGCGTTCCGAAAACTATAGATAACGACCTTTGCGGAACAGACCACACTCCCGGCTACGGCTCGGCGGCAAAGTTTGTTGCTACAACTATGCAGGAAATGCTTCGTGACACGGCGGTATATACCGTAAAGGCTGTAACTATCGTTGAGATAATGGGACGTGATGCAGGCTGGCTTACGGCTGCGGCGGCTCTCCCGAGACTTTATTGCGGTACGGCTCCCGATCTCGTATATCTTCCTGAGGTAGCGTTCTCGATAGATGAATTTATTGAAGACGTAAACGCGGCGCTTGAAAAGAAGCCGAACGTAGTTGTTGCCGTTTCCGAGGGCGC